>JBOHYO010000072.1:0-2200 GCA_050737935.1 Rhodanobacteraceae bacterium | reverse complement strand
GCGCTCGCCGCTACACTTGCCGCCCTTTGTGGGAACTCGGTGCGGGTGCCGAGCGGTCTCCACCGCGACAACGCCTTTTGCATCCCGCTACCCTGCTGACTCCACGCCCGTTCGACCGGGCGTGGTGCGTGCCATCCCGGACCCGTCGCATGCTGAGCAGCATCCGCACAACCACTCCGTTGTTGTCGAGCACCGTATTCCTGTTGATGGGAGTCGGTCTGCTGCACACGCACATTGCCCTCGAAGGGAAGACGCTGGGCTTTTCCGTGGCGATGATCGGCATCCTCACCTCGGCGTATTACACCGGATTCCTCGTCGGCACCTATACGGTGCCGAGGCTGACGCATCGCTTCGGCCACATCCGCACCTTCGCCTTCTGCACGGCAGCACTGGCGGTGGTTGTGCTGGTGCAGGCGCTCACCTCGGCCTACGGCGCATGGCTGGTCCTGCGGGTCCTGCAGGGGCTGCTGCTGGTCGGCCTGTACGCGATCATCGAAAGCTGGCTGAACACCGCCGCCGAGCCGGGCCACCGCAGTACCGTGTTCGCGATCTACATGATGCTGAACCTCGGCGCCAGCGCGGTTGCCCAGCAGTTCCTGCGCATCCGCGGCGAGGGCTTCGTGCTGTTCTGCGTCGTCGCGATCCTGTTCTGCGTCGCCAGCCTGCCGGTAGTCGTAACCCCGCAGCCGCAGCCGCACATCGACGCGCCACCGCGGGTCCAGGTCGGGCGGATGTTCCGGCTGGTGCCGACCGCGCTGGCCAGCGCGCTGATCTCGGGATTGGTGCTGGGCGCGTTCTGGGGCTTGTTGCCGTTGTACGCGGCCGCCCGCGGGCTCGGCCCGGGCGCGGTCGGCACCTACATGAGCATCGCGATCGTGGGTGGCGTGGTGCTGCAATTGCCCCTGGGGCGCCTGTCCGACCGCATCGACCGTCGGCTCGCGCTGGCCCTGATCAGTGCGGTAGCCGCGCTGGCAGCGCTGGCCAATCTGGCACTGCCCAATGCGGGTCACGCGGTCGCCATGCTGCTGGTATTCGCATTCGGCGGCATGAGCTTTGCGGTTTACCCGATCGCGGTGGCGCACCTCGTCGATTACCTGCGGCGCGACGAATTGCTGTCGGGATCGAGCACGGTGCTGCTGGTGAACGGCATCGGCTCGGCGGTAGGACCGCTGTTGGCCGGCGAGCTGATGACCCTGACGCAGCCGCAGTTCCTGTTCGGCTGGTTCGCGGCGCTGGACGGAGTGCTGGCGGGCTATGCCCTGTACCGGTTTGCCCGCCGCAAGCGCGAGGTGACGCCCGACGACCATTTCTTGCCGCTGGTGCACACCACGCCGACTGCGCTGGACCTTCATCCCGACACGCCAGACGGGCGCGAAAATCCGGCGTGACCACCCGTGCCGGTGCGGCTCGCGGGATCACGCGTTGCTGGTCGGCGTCGCCGCGGCCACCGCACTGCGCAGTGCGCCGCGCAGCGTGCGCTTCTCGGTTTCCTCGAGCTTGCGGCCCAGGAGTTCGCTGGCGCGCAGCAACAACTCGCGATCGAGTTCGTGCGGCAGCGGGGTGCGCTCGGGCAGTGAAAGGATCAGCTCACGCTGGCTTGAATCCAGCGTCGCTGCGAATTCCCCGGCCAGTTCCTGCATCCGCGCGAGATTGTGCGCGGTGTCTTCGTCGTGTGGCTCGGGTGTGCCGGCGGGGATCGTGCCGGTCGTGGACGCGTATTCGCGCCGGAACAGGAATTGCCCCAACGTGTCGGCGCCGAGTTGACGTCGGGTGTCGGCTTCGCGCTGCAGCGCGGCCGACTGGTTGCCGGAAGGATCGCGTGGCTCGACGCCAAGCAGGTGAACGCGTATGCCGTGCTCCTGGGCCTGGCTCACGCCGACCCGCAGGTCCTCGTCGCCGGCCAGCAGCATGGCGTCGGAAATCGCGCGGTTGCGCGCGAGATTGGTGAGGTCGGAGAAAATCAGGCCGTCCACGCCCTTCTGTTCACCCGACTGGTTGACGAAGCCGAGCCGCAACTTGACGTTGTCGAGGTACGCCATCGCGAGGTGCGCGGGCGTGGGGCCCGAGTTGGTGCCGTCGTACCAGTAGATACGCAGCAGCGGACAGCCGGCGATGGTCTCGGCGCAGTGCGTCAGGTATTGCGCGAATTCGGCATTGGCGAGCCGCATTTCGCCGCGTCGGAGCGGCGCGCCGAACAGCA
>JBOHYO010000071.1:0-5530 GCA_050737935.1 Rhodanobacteraceae bacterium | reverse complement strand
GCCTGAAACTGATCACCGAATGGCTGCCGGGCTGGCAGTGGTTCGCGAAGATGGTGGAGCGGTAGGAAGCAGGGAACAGCAAGCAGCCCGGGATGCAGCCGCGCAGTGGCGGAATCCGGGGTGTGGTGCGAGAACATTTCCCGGATTGCGCTCGCTTCATCCGGGCTACGAGCTGACAGGACGCAGGCTTCCGTAGGAGCGCGCCATGCGCGCGACCGGTGACGTTGCGGCAGCAGGTTGCCCGGATGCAGCCGCGTAGCGGCGGAATCCGGGAATGATGCGAGAACATTTCCCGGATTGCGCTTCGCTTCATCCGGGGTACGAGCTGCGTGACGAAGCCTCGTTCCTCGTGATGCATCCCCCCGCCGCTTCGCGGCGACCCCCCACCATAGGAAGGGGGTGAGCGCTCGCCTTGCGGCAGGTCAAGCGCCACCGCCCCGAACGCGGCAAAATACGCAAATGAATTCGCAGGCGGCGCAGGCCGACGAAACCCGCATCAACGAGGCGCGCGCGCACGCGGCGCAGCACCGCATCGGCGAGGCCGAGGCGGTGTACCGCGATATCCTCGCGGGCGCGCCGGATACGCCGGAGGCGCTGAACTTCGTCGCGATGTGCGCGTTGTCGCGGGGCGAATTCGCGTCCGCGCAGCGCGACCTGGAACAGGCGGCGCGCGTCAATCCGACCGAACCCGAGATCTGGAAAAACCTCGGCATCGTGCACCTGGCGCAGCACAGCTTCGGGGAGGCGCTGGATGCGTTCGACCGCGCGCTCGGAATCGAGCCGGTGCACTTCGCCGCGCGCCTGCACCGCGGCGCGGCACTGGAGCAGTTCGGACGCATCGATGACGCCACCGCCGCATATTTCGGTGCGCTGGTTGCGGCGCAGACCCACGGAAAGTGGCGCAACGACCTGACCACGCCGCCCGGATTGCGCCCAGCCGTCAAGCACGCGATCGCATTCGTGGAAGCGCACCGCAGGCGCGCCTTCATGGACCTGTTGCAGCCGTTGCGCGAGCAGTACGGCGCAACGTCAATGACACGCGTCGAGCAGGGGCTCGCGATCTACCTGGAGGATCGTCCGCCCAACTACCCCGATCCGCGGCAATTCTGCAAGTTCTTCTACGTGCCCGGCCTGCGCACGACGCCTTATTACGAGCGCGAGCTGTTCCCCTGGCACGCGGAGCTCGAACAGCACACCGAAACGATCCGCGCGGAACTACGCGGCGTGCTGGACGAGCCGATCGGCGTCGAGCCGTTCCTCGGCACCAATGACAACACGCTTTTGAAGGAACAGAACCTGCTGGCCGGCACCCGCGGCGAAGCGCAGTGGAATTCATTCTTCTTCCATCGCCACGGAGAGGTGTTCGAGCAGAACGCGCGGCGCTGCCCGCGCACCACCGAAATCCTTTCAATGCTGCCGCTGGTCCACATCCGCGGCCATGCGCCCGAAGTGCTGTTCTCGATCCTCGCGCCCGGATCGCACATCCTGAAGCACCACGGCGTCACCAACACCCGGCTGGTCACACACCTGCCGCTGATCATCCCCGAGGACTGCGCGATCAGCGTGGGCGGCGTCGAGCACGCGTGGCAGGAAGGCCGCTGCGTCACCTTCGACGACACCTTCGAGCACGAGGCCTGGAACCGCAGCGACAAGGTGCGCGCGGTGATGATCCTGGATTCCTGGCATCCCGACCTGACCAACGCCGAGCGCGAGGCGATCGCGCTGCTGGTCGGCGGGATCGGCGATTTCAACGCGTCGGCGAAGGTGGACGCGCCGCCGAAGGACTGATCTGTGCGATCGATCCGTGATCGCGGCTTCGGCGACTTGCTGGTCGAAACCGGTTTCCCCGCGGGCAATCCCGTCAACCCGCAGGACGGGCATTGCCTGCCATCTTGCGGCAGCGGCGGATCACGTCCGCCCTACGCCCGCTGCGAGGGTATGAACATCGCCGCCGCAGACACTCCCGGCAGGGCGGGCATTGCCCGCTCCACGACCATTGCAGTCGCCGGCACCTCGCGCAGCGGCTTGGCGGGCTGCTCGCCGTTGTGCATCCAGCCCATACCGATCGCGGCCAGCAGCAGCGCGCCGAGTACGATGCGGTAGATCGCGAAGGGCGTGAAGCGGTGGCTGCGGATGTAGTGCAGCAGCCACTTCACGGCGATGAACGCGACGATCAGCGACACGAGGAAGCCGACCGCGAGCGCGCCCCAGTCCTCGTGCGCCGCGCCGCCAGTCTTCCACACCTTCAGCAATTCGTAGCCGGTCGCCGCATACATCGTGGGAATTCCGACCAGGAACGCGAACTCGGTCGCGGCCGGGCGGTTGGACGTGCCGAACAGCATCGCGGCGAAGATCGTCGCGGCCGAGCGTGACGTTCCGGGAAAGACGCCCGCGATCATCTGCGCGATCCCGACCAGGACCGCGACCGGCCAGGTCACCTTCGTGCGGTCCGGCATGCGTGCGGCGACCTGCTCGGCGCCGAGCATCCAGACGCCACCCACGATCAACGCCCAGGCGATCGGCGTCAGCGTCACGGGAAGCTTGAATCCCATCTTCACCGCGACGAAACCGAGCACCGCCGTGATCAGGAACGCGACAATGAGTTTGGCGAGATAGTCGCGGGTGCCGGGATCACGCCAACGGGTCAGCAGCTCCCAAATCCGCTGCCAGTAGACCAGCGTGATCGCGAGGATCGCACCGGCCTGGATGCCGATGTTGAACAGGTCCGAACGATGGCCCAGCCAGTGCTCGGCGATCAGCAGATGCCCGGTCGAGGAGATCGGCAGGAATTCGGTGATGCCCTCGATGATGCCGAGGACGACCACGCGGAGCAGGTCGTGCATGGCTGCTGCGCTTCATGCGAAAAAGTTGCGCAAGTGTACGCGCGCAGGGCATGACGGTGCAGCCACCATGCAACGTAGCCGAACCTGGTCCACACATTTACGCAGCGATCGACGTCTCGCGCTTTCAGGTTCGTCATTCCGGCGAACGCCCCCGTATCAAGTCCGGGGCAGGCTGCGGCGCCCGTAGGGCAAGCGCCAGGGACGGCGCGAGCCAATCCAGTGTTGCCTTCCGTGGCACTGGATCCCGGTCAATCCACGGTCGGAATGACAGCATCCATGCGGTCGGCGCGGATTGTCCGGGCTTGCACTATGCTCGCGTCGGCCAGACGCTCCGTCCGCAGCCGGCAACGCACCAAGCAGACGCTTCGCAAGTACGTAGCGGCCATTGAGCAATGCCATCGCGCAGCGCCTGCACCTACAATCGCCACGCGTCCTGCGATACGAGGATG
The DNA here is from genome assembly GCA_050737935.1 of Rhodanobacteraceae bacterium. Taxonomy (GTDB): domain Bacteria; phylum Pseudomonadota; class Gammaproteobacteria; order Xanthomonadales; family Rhodanobacteraceae; genus 66-474. The sequence goes on along the minus strand of JBOHYO010000071.1, from coordinate 2,238 downwards.
GCGATACCACCCAGACCATCATCGAGGTGCAACATGGTGATCAACGCGCAACCGCGCTATACACGTACCGCCATATTCCTCCACTGGCTGATCCTCGCGCTGCTGATAGCGCAATACACGATCGGCTGGACGATGCCGCACATCGGCCGCAACACGCCGGTGACGACACTCATCAGCCTGCACTTCTCGATTGGCGTCCTGATCCTCGGCGTCATCATCGTCCGCTTGGTCTGGCGCATCATCCACGGCGAGCCGACGCCCGAAGCGGGCGTCCCGCCCTGGCAGGTGCGCTCTGCACGCGTCATCCACTGGCTCCTCTACCTGCTGCTGGTCGTCGTGCCCATGCTGGGCTGGATCAATGCCTCGTACCGCGGCATGCGGGCCACGTTTTTCGGCCTCGTCCAGATGCCGCAGTTGGTCGGCACCCACGCCGCCGGCTGGAGCTGGACCGGCGACATCCATACCCTGGTGGCCGAATACGCCATCCTGCCGCTGGTCGGCCTGCACGTCGCAGCGGCCCTGTACCACTACTTCATTCGCCGCGACCGCGTGCTGCAGCGCATGCTGCCGGGCTTGTGACGCCGGCGATGAGCGATTGCGCCCGGTCACGCCCGATCCAGCGGACTCAGCACGCCGTGCCCACCGCGGTTCAGCACGTGCGTGTAGATTTGCGTGGTTGCGACATCCTTGTGGCCGAGCAATTCCTGGATCGTGCGGATGTCGTGGCCCGCTTCCAGCAGGTGCGTGGCGAACGAGTGCCTGAGCGTGTGGCAGGTTGCAGGTTTCGCGATACCGGTCGTGCGCACCGCGCGCTTGACGGCGCGTTGCAATATCGTTTCGTCCACGTGGTGGCGACGCGTCGCGCTGGTGCGCGGGTCCACGCTTCGCGCACCGGCGGGAAAGACGTATTGCCAAGCCCAGTCGCGTGCGGCGTGCGGATACTTGCGGGCCAGTGCATCGGGCAGCCAGACAGCGCCAAAGCCCGCAGCCAGATCCCGCCGGTGGATCCGCCGCGCCTCCGCAAGCTGGCCCTGCAAGGCTTCCACGGAAATGGCCGGGAGCATCGTGCGCCGGTCCTTGCCGCCCTTGCCACGCCGCACCGTGATTTCCCGTCGCGCGAAGTCGACATCCTGGACCCGCAGTCGGACGCACTCCATGAGTCGCAGCCCCGCTCCGTAGAGCAGGCTTGCCATCAACCAGGTCACGCCGTCCATTTCCTGCAGCAACGCCGCGACCTCGCTGCGGGTCAATACCACCGGCAGTCGCCGTGAGCGCTTCGCCCGGCGGATGTCGTCCATCCAGGGCAGCTCCTGCTGCAGCACTTCGCGATACAGGAACAGCAATGCGGACAGCGCCTGGTTTTGGGTGGAGGCCGAAACATGCCCGTGGATGGCAAGGCCGGTGAGGAACGCCTCGACCTCGCGTGCACCCAGCTCGCGGGGGTGCCGCTTGCCGTTGGCCAGTACAAACCGCCGGACCCAGCCGACATAGGCTTCCTCGGTCCGGATCGACATTCCGAGCCGCCGGATGCGTCCGCGTACCTGATCCAGCAGACGCGGCGCGCGTTGCGCACCATCGTCCCGCCGGCTTGCGCTGCCCGGAACGGAGTAGGAAGATGCCATCGGGTAGTCCGCCGTGCTTGGGGAATGGCTGCAAGATTAGGCGGCGGGACTATGTGGCACGATCAGTGTAAGCCGATGGTTTATGTAGGCCCGCGCCGACAACTCACCGACTGAAACAGGGAATAGGCGGTGGGGCTACGCCTCGTTCTGTAACCGACTTAGCGTTAGGCCCACAGAGAAACCTACATGGAATTCGTCTATCCCTTTTTCGCAGGTGCGTTTCTCTGCAATTGCCTTCCGCACTTGGTGGCAGGGCTTCAAGGTGCACCGTTTCCTTCGCCATTCGCCAAGCCGTCCGGCATTGGTAATTCATCTCCGCTGGTAAACGTTCTATGGGGGTTTTTCAACCTTGTGGTCGGCCTCGTACTTCTGTCGCTCGCCCCTTTCGCTATTAAGTTGAGTCTGTCGTTGTTTGTTTTTCTAGTCGGTTTCTTGGCAATAGCAATATTTTCAGCAGTTCACTTCGGCAAAGTCACGGAACGTCATCGTGGTTAACGCATGTGGGCCTAACAAATCGCTGCAGCCGACCGCCATCCCGCTACGCGGGCTGTCGGCGGCTGAGCTCAGGCGTTAGAACGCCGAAGGGGGAAGTATGAAACGCGCGATTCTTTTGGTG
>JBOHYO010000070.1:0-2022 GCA_050737935.1 Rhodanobacteraceae bacterium | reverse complement strand
GAGCGCGAGCCCGCATTGAAGTGGCGGGTACGCGGTGAGCGCGCGCGCTTCGTGGAACTGGCGGGCCGCAATGCCGAGGCGGCGCTGGTGGCGCGGTTGTCCAGCCGGCAGACGCTGCATGCCCGTTTCGAAGCGTTGCGCCGATTGCTGGAGCTGGACGAAACGCCCATGCGGCTCGAGTGCTTCGACATCAGCCACACGATGGGCGAGGAAACCGTGGCCTCGTGCGTGGTGTTCGGCCCGGAAGGTCCGCTGAAGAGCCACTATCGCCGCTTCAACATCCGCGGCATTACCGGTGGCGACGATTATGCAGCAATGCGGCAAGCGCTCGAACGGCGTTTCAAGCACCTTGCGCGCGGCGAAGGCGATGCGCCCGACGTGCTGCTGATCGATGGCGGCCGGGGGCAGGTCGGCGAGGCGCTGGCGGTCCTGCGCGGATTGGGACTGGATGGCATCCGGGTGGTCGGCGTGGCCAAGGGGCCGTCGCGCCGGGTGGGCGAAGAGACGCTGGTGCTGGGCGACAGTGGCCGCGAACTCGAGCCGGGCCCCGACTCGCCCGCGTTGCACCTGATCGACGCGGTGCGCGATGAGGCCCATCGCTTCGCGATCACCGGCCACCGCAGGCGCCGCGAAAAGGCGCGCGAGCGCGGCGTACTGGAGGAAGTCCCCGGCATCGGTGCCGCGCGCCGTTCGGCCCTGCTCAGGGCGTTCGGTGGCCACGCAGGCATTGTCGGCGCCGGCGTCGAGGAGCTTTGCCGGGTGCGCGGGATCAATCGCGAGCTGGCGGAACGCATCCACGCGTTCCTGCACGGCTAGTTTGCGCGATCGTCCCTGATCGCCGCGCTTGGGGGCGCCTGCTTCGGCCCGATTCTTCGTTTTTGCGCGAAATCCGGAGCGGGTTTCCATGGCCTGACTTTCCACAACGGTCTCTTCGGTTGGAACATATGGTGCGGGGCGCCTTCCGACGGTCCGCGCAAACGTGTGAGAGACTTGTCGGGTTACAGCTCCCCTGTCTGCCCAACAGTTGGAATCGACCTTTTGCGCGTCAACCTGCCTACCTGGCTGACCCTGTTTCGCGTGCTGCTGCTGCCGGTGATGGTGGTGGTGTTCTATTCGCACGACGCGATCCCGGCGATCCCGTTGCGAGCAGCAAACATCGCCGCCGTGGCCGTGTTCGCGCTGGCGGCGCTGACCGACTGGCTGGACGGCTGGATCGCGCGGCGTTTCCACATGGAGTCGGCGTTCGGTGCATTCCTCGACCCGGTCGCTGACAAGCTGATGATCGCGGTGACCCTGTTCGTGCTGGTGCAGAGCCATCCGACGGCATTGCTCGCTGTCACCAGCGCGGTGATCGTCGGCCGTGAGATCACGGTGTCCGCGTTGCGCGAATGGATGGCATTCGTGGGCGAACGCAAACGCGTCAAGGTCCAGTGGATCGGCAAGTTCAAGACCGTGATGCAGATCGTCGCGATCCTGATCCTGCTGTGGGAACGCGACAAGAATGCGACCGCGGCCTTCCTGCGCGTCTGGTACGTCGGCGAAGTGCTGTTGGTGATCGCGGCGATCCTGACGATCTGGTCCGGATTGGCTTACATGAAGGCCGCCTGGCCAGTCCTGAGAGACGGCCGGATGCCGGGCGAAAAGGATGAGCCGCAGGCTTGAACCCGATTGCGGCCGCCCGTATCATTGCCGGCTCGCGCGGGAATAGCTCAGTTGGTAGAGCACGACCTTGCCAAGGTCGGGGTCGCGAGTTCGAGTCTCGTTTCCCGCTCCAGGTTTTTTTTGCAAGCCCCGGTGCGCCGGGGTTTCGTTTTTCCAGGGCCGCGCAAGGTGGCCCGTGCTGGAATTCCGCGTCGCGGCGCGTCACCATCCGCGACGTCGGGCAGTCGTCACCGGCCAGGTGGCAGAGTGGTCATGCAGCGGACTGCAAATCCGCGTACGCCGGTTCAATTCCGACCCTGGCCTCCAAGTCTTTTCGCCGTGCGCGCCGTGGTCGCTGCCATTGGCGGCAGCCGCCTGCCG
>JBOHYO010000069.1:0-4445 GCA_050737935.1 Rhodanobacteraceae bacterium | reverse complement strand
ACTGTGTTCAAAGCGTTTTTGCGCCCGTTCGATAGTGTGACGATGCTGCCTGAAACCAGCGCCAGGCCTTTGCACCAAAACGACGATCGATAACGCGTATGGATTTTTTTGCCCGAGAGGCCAAGGTTCGCCGCAGCAGCCGCACGCTGGTGCTGCTGTTTGCACTGGCGGTGCTGGCGATCGTGGTGGCGGTCGACCTGGTCTGCGCGTTCGTGCTGGGCGTGGGCTTGCGGCCTGGGCCGCTGCTCGGGATCTCCGCCGCGGTGGTGGTGGTGATCGGCCTGTGCTCGCTCTATCGCGTGACCAGCCTCGCGGGCGGCGGCGCGGCGGTCGCGCGCAGCATGAACGCGACCGAGGTGCCCGCCGATACCACCGATCCGCAATGGCGGCGCCTGCGCAACGTGATCGAGGAAGTCGCGATCGCTTCGGGGGTGCCCGTTCCCGAGATCTACGTGATGCAGGACGAGGCCGCCATCAACGCGTTCGCCGCCGGCTACACGCCCAACGACGCCGCGGTGTGCGTGACCCAGGGTTGCCTCGACAAGTTGAACCGCGACGAATTGCAGGGCGTGATCGCGCACGAGTTCAGCCACGTGCTGAACGGCGACATGCGGCTCAACGTGCGCCTGATCGGACTGCTGTTCGGGATCATGGCGATCGGCGTGATCGGGCGCTTCGTGCTGTGGGGTGGCTACTTGGGCGGCGGCCGCCGGCGGCGCGGCGGTGGCGGCAACGGCAACGTGGTGCTGGCCGGGATCGCCCTGCTGATCGTCGGCGCGATCGGGCTGTTCTTCGGCAGGTTGATCCAGGCCGCGGTGGCGCGTTCGCGCGAATCGCTGGCCGACGCCTCGGCGGTGCAGTTCACCCGCCAGACGGGCGGGATCGCCGGCGCGCTGAAGAAGATCGCGGCGATCACCGAAGGTTCGGCGCTGCAGGCGCCGCGGCGTGACGAGGTGCGCCACATGCTCTTCGGCGACGCCGAACAGCGCTCGTGGTTCGCGACCCACCCTCCGATCGTGGAACGCATCCGCGCGCTGGAGCCGAGCTTCGATCCGAAGGAATTGGATGCGATCAACGAGAAGTGGCTGGCGGCCGGCGGCGATCCCGATTCGATTTCGCTGCAACCGGCGCATTCGGAATGGGGGCAGCCGGCGCGTGCATTCGCGGCCGCCGACGGCGATGCCGATGTCTCCGGACCACTGCCCGGTTTTCCGCCGGCTTCCGAACATGCGCAGCCGGCGCAGGCTGGGTCGGCCGGTGCGGCGCTGCCCATGCAGGGTGCAGTGGGCACCGTCACCGCCGCGGGTGTGCTCGCGCAAGTGGGCTCGCCCGGCAGCGCGGATTACCAGGCCGCGACGAACCTGCACGCGCGCATCCCGCCCGCGATGGCCGCCGCAGCGCGTGACCCGCGGGGCTCCGTCGCGGTGCTGCTTGCGCTGGCGATTTCCGAACACCCAGACCTCAAGGCGCAACAATTGCAGATGGTGTCGCAGGCGTTCGACGCGTCCAGCGCCGCCGCGACCCAGGGCCTCCTGGCGGAGCTGGCGGATCTCCATCCGATGCTGCGTCTGCCGCTCGCACAGGTGGCATTTCCGGCCCTGAAGCACCGGCCGCGTCCCGAGATCGACCGGTTCGTCCAGACGCTGGACGCATTGATCCACGCCGACGGCAAGGTCGATCTCGACGAATTCTGCCTCGCCAAGCTGGTGCAGTCGCAAGTCGTCGCCGCGCTCGATCCGTCCGCGCACTTCAAGCCTGGGACGCGCAAGTTGAAGGATGCCCAGGACGAATTGCGCGATCTTGCCGCATTGCTCGCGCACTTCGGCAACGACGACGAAGACGCCGCGCGGCGCGCCTTCCAGGCCGCGATGGAGGAGGCGCTGCCGGGCAGCTCGGTGATGTACGCGCTGCCCGACGATTGGCAGGCCGCGCTGGACCGTGCGCTCGATGCGCTGGCGCGCCTGGGGGCGGAGGGCAAGCAACTCGTCGTGCGCGCCCTGACCCGCGCGATCGCCGCGGACGGCAAGGTCACGCTCGCAGAATCGGAGCTGCTGCGGGTGGTGTGCGCACAACTTGGCTGTCCGCTGCCGCCGGTTCTTGCGGGCGCTGGCTCTTGATCGCTGGTGAACGGTAGGGCGGGCAATGCCCGCCGATCGCTGACGGCGTGGAGGACGGTACCCCGAGCCGGCGGACGGTGTCCGCCCTACGCGCAGGCGTCACGGCAGCAGGTTTCCGCGTAAATCGTGGGCGTGGGCCATCAAGTCCGGGAAGAACGCGTCGAAGTGTCGTTGCAGCGCCTCCGCCTGCACGCGCAACGCGGGCAGCGCGTCGGCGACCGGCGAAGGGCGCGAGAGGCGCCGCGCCAGTGCATGGAACACCTCGTCCAGCGTGGCTTCGTCGCCGTACGCGACCGGCAACCCGTGCGAATGCATCCATGCGGTGAATGCGCGCAGCGATGCCGGCAGATCGGCGGCGCGCCGGTCCAGCAGGACGAGCCAGCGTTGCGAAAATCCCTCCAGTGGCTCGGCCGCGACGAAACGGTCCCATCCGAGCACCAGCAGGTGGTCGAACCACACGTCGAGCAGGATGCCTGCGTACCGGCGAACAGGCGGATCGAACAGCCGGCGTGCAGCCGCGACTTCCGGCTGCCGATCCGTGAAGCCGTCGATCGCGCGGTGGAATCGCAATCCCGCCTGACGTGCCGCGGGCCACGAAGGATCCGGCCGGCCATGGACAAAGTCGCCCATCGCGCTGCCCAGCGCGAACTCGATGCCGCCGGCGTCGGCAAGCAGGGCGTGGGCGAGATGGTTCATGCCGCGATTTTAGGGCACGGGCGCGGCAAGACCGTCGATCACTCCCTTGCCGGCCGTCCTGGATCGCCCCGATGGATCGTGGCGGCGCGCGGGCGGTTACCCTTCCGCGGTTAGATCGACCACCGGCTCGAACCCGCCGAAGATCATCCGCTGGCCGTCGAGGATCGACTTGAAATCGTCGTGTGCGAGGCGAGGATCCTGCATGGCCTTCGCCATGCCCGTGTCGCGCGTCGCCTTGTCGGGCCATTCGATCCATGAGAACACCACGGTTTCACCGGCCCCGGCCTGCACGGCGCGGCGAAAGTCGGTGACCTTGCCTTCGGGAACGTCGTCGCCCCAGCATTCGAGCACCCGGCGGGCGCCGTGTTCGACGAATACCGCGTCGGATTTCCGGGCGTGCTGGACGAACGAAGCCTTGTTGGCGTTGGGAACGGCGAGTACGAAGCCATCGATATAGGCCATGGATTCCTCCGGATTGTCCTGGAAGCGGGCCCATCAGCGGGCGCCTCGTGATCACGACGAACGGGCGTCCGCGAAATCGACAAAGCGGGCGGGCGGCCTTGTGGCGGCGGAAGGTGGAGGCCCCGACCCGGGCGGCACGACCGGCGCGGTGCGACTCCTTATATGATGCGCGCATGAGCGAACCCCTGCCGCCGGCCCCGGCCGGCTTTCCCGACAGCTCCACGACGTTCGCGTTGCCGGGTCCCGCCGGCCCGCTGGAGGTTGCCGTCGCGGTACCCGAAGCAGAATGCGCGCGCGCCGGCACCGCGGTGATCTGCCACCCGAACCCGCAGCAGGGCGGCACGATGCGCAACAAGGTCGTGACGATGCTCGAGCGCAGCCTGCGCGAATCGGGACTCGCGACCGTGCGCTTCAACTTCCGTGGCGTGGGCGCGTCCGCGGGTGCATTCGACAATGGCGACGGCGAGAGCGGCGATCTGGTCGCGGTCGCGCAGTGGGTACGCAAAAGCCGCCCCGGCGACGCATTGTGGCTCGCGGGATTTTCCTTCGGGAGCTACGTGGCCCTGCGTTCCGCCCGTTCGCTCCGGGCGGATGCGCTGGTCCTGGTCGCGCCGCCCGCCGGCATGTACGACTTTGACGAAATCGCGGCGCCGGGTTGCCCATGGCTGGTGGTGCAGGGCGAGGAAGATGAAGTGGTCGACCCGCAAACCGTATTCGACTGGATCGAGACCCTGGACCCGAAGCCGACCTCGATCCGCATGCCGGACACCGGACACTTCTTCCATCGGCGCCTGATGGACCTGCGCGGCGCGGTCAAGAATGCCGTTCGCGGGTGGCTGCCGCCGCCGCGGTAATGAATTTTGTGCGATCGTCCCTGATCGCAGCCTCGCTGGACGATTCAGTTCCGGAATCGTCCTGAGGTCGTGCGAGACCAGAACGGCCATCCATGGCCTGACTTTTCGCAACAGCAGCTTCGATTGAAGCATCAATAAAGTGACATGAAACTGCAAAGTCAACTGAGGATTTGGGTTCGCGATGGCGCGGACACATCGCTGAAAATCTCTTCAGGAAATGCAGCCAAGTCACACTCTTTTTGGAACCATTGGAGCCGTCCCCCTCACCCCAACCCTCTCCCCCAACGGTGAAACCGTTGGGGGAGAGGGCGCATTC
>JBOHYO010000068.1:0-3775 GCA_050737935.1 Rhodanobacteraceae bacterium | reverse complement strand
GCAACGTTTACGCCAAGCACTCGATGCTCGGCCCGACCCTGATGGCGGTGATCAGCCTCGCCCTGTTCGGCGTGCTCGGCATGGCAATCTGGGCCGTGCAGATGCTTTGGATTCCGATCTGGGCCGCTGGTGTGGTCAACGGTATCGGTCACTGGTGGGGCTATCGCAACTTCGAAACCACCGACAAGGCCACCAACCTCACGCCGTGGGGCGTGTGGGTCGGCGGCGAAGAATTGCACAACAACCATCACGCGTTTCCGAGCTCGGCGAAGTTCGCGCTGCGCAAGTTCGAGGTCGATATCGGCTGGGTGGTGATCAAGGGGATGGAAAAAGTTCGTCTCGCGAAAGTGCTGCGCGTGGCGCCGTCGCTGGACGTGCGCCCGAATGTGTCGCTGCCGGACATGGTGACTCTGAAGGCGTTGCTTACCCACCGCTTCGAGGCCATGACCGAGTACTACAGGATGGTCATCAAGCCGACCGTGCGCGAGCAGTCCAGCGTCGAGGGCACGCGTCGCTTCGGCGCGATGCCGCGACGTCGGCTGCGCCGGGCGCTGGCCAATGGCGGCCGTTGGCTGGACAAAACCGGCAAGGCGCGCCTTGCGACGGTCGTCGAGAATCGCCCGCGCCTCAAGCAGATCGCCGAGTACCGCGCGCGTCTTGCGGCATTGATGGAGCAGCGCGGAAAGCCCGAGTCGACGCTGGCCGCATTGCAGCAGTGGTGCCGTGAGGCCGAGGAGAGCGGCAACCGCAAGCTGATCGAGTTCGCTGCACGATTGAAGCGGTATTCGGTGGCGCGGGCATAAAGCACGGCTCCCGGATCGCGCAAGAACCCGCCGCAAGGCGGGTTCTTTGCAGGCCGCTGGAGGTTCCGGGTTCCAGCGAACGGGTTGACAGGGCACGCGTCCACTGCAGCCGTGCGCCGGAATAGCTTACAGTTGGCACCCTCCGCGCTGTCCATCGCAATCGACTGATTCGTAGCTGGATTTTACGAACAGGGGCACGCCCCACGCATTTCCAGTCGTCGGAATTACTGACGGTTTCCGTGGTGTGTGTATGGCGACGAAAACCCATGTTGTTGATATACAGCAGGATTCCTCTGTGGCACAAAAGATGCTGGGCTGTGGGTGACATAATTCCTGGACGGAGCTTGCCATGCGCGTGATTGTCTTTCTGGCGTTGACGGCGCTCGTGTCGGCCGATGCGTTTGCGGTTCCTGTCTACTGGAATACTTGGGCATCGCCTTCTTCCGGTTCGCTCACGACGGGTTCGAGCACGGTGGCGGTGACCTTTGCCACCACCAACGCCCACAACAATATTCCAAGTTATCCGACGTGGTCGCCGTCGAGCACGTTCGAGGACGGTGTGCTGGTCGACAACGGTCCGGCGCAGGCCAACGGGATCATGCAATTGACCGGGGGCACCACCGCCCTGAACACGTTGACGTTCTCGACCCCTGTGGTCAATCCCGTGTTCGCCATCTGGAGTCTCGGTCAGGGTGGCATCACAGCATCATTCGACTTCGTTGGAGTCACCCCGGTGTTCGTTGCCGGCGGATCGAACGCGGAATATGGCGGCTCTGCCATCGTGGTTTCCGGCAATACCGTGAACGGCAACGAGGGCAATGGCACCATCCAGTTCATTGGAACGTTCTCGAGCATCCAGTGGACCAACCCAATCTTCGAAAATTGGTATGGTTTCAATTTCGGTATTGCCGATGTAGGTACCCCCAACTCGGTGCCGGAGCCAAGCCCGGCGCTGTTGTTCGTACTCGGCTTGGGGCTGCTGATCGGGTTCCGTACCCTCGCGCGTGCGCGAGGCTGAGGGCGCGGCGCAAACAGGTCGCGGGCCTCGCAGCGTCGTCTGAGGGCGACGGTACGGTGCCTCGCTCCTGACCACGACCGCTTGAAAACGTACGACCCGCCGCACGGCGGGTTTTTGCTGCGCGTCACCCGCAATGACACAATCCGCGGCGATGGCAATGTCGTGGCACCCCGCGATACGCGCCGACTGGCTTGTGCTGCGACGCACCGGCTGGCTCGCGGTTGCGCGGGTTGTCAGTGCTCCGGTGCTGCTGCCGGTGTGCTGCGCGGCGGTTGCGTGTGGCGATTTCTTCGGTGGTTACGGGTGGTGCCTGGCGGCGACCGCATTGCTCGCGCTGGGCGGCAGTCATGCGATTGCCCACGAACGATTGCTGGGTGCGCTGGAACGATGGCGGTTTGGTTGGTGCGGCGCGCTGCCGATCGCCCGTGGCGCGGTGACGGCCACTTTGTTGACCGTCACCGCCGCGGCGTTGCTGGCGTCGCTCGCGTTCGCCACGGTACTGCTGACTGGCGCGTCCATGCCCGCCCCGCATCGCGGCGATCTGCCTTATGCGCTGGCGGGAATCGACCTCGGGCTTGTCGTCGGCACCGCCAGTGCGGCGGCGCGCGTGTTCCGTCAGGGCGCGATCGTGCGGGTGCACCACGCGGACGGCATCCGCGAACCCCTGCTCGCGCTGCCATGGTTGAACGACACACGGCTGCCGCATCTGCTCGACTGGCAGCGTCGCGCGGCGCTGGTGCGGTGGAGGCGCGGCGGCGGCGCGGCGATGGCTGCGCTGGCGCTGTTCGCCGTGCCCAATGGTGCGTCCATGTTGCGTGGGGCTGGCCTCATCCTTCTGGTCCTCTCGTTGACGTGGCTCGACGTGGCCCTGCACGCGTGCGCCACAGCGACGGCGGAAGCCGCGAGATTGTTGCAGCCGACGCCTTCGGGGGGTGATCGCCTGCGAACGGCTTCGCTTCGCTACCCACTGCTTGCCGTGGTTTGCACATTGGTCCTGGCGGTGGCGGGTGCGATCCTGATCAGCGGTGGCTCCGCGATTGCGGGGCTGTGGGGCGCCGCGTATGCCATCGCCGTGTCCGTGTGGCCGCTGAAGCGCCTCAGGGCGGCAATGGGACTTTCAGAGCCATCAACGTGACCGAATTGCTTGCAGCCACCGATCTGCGCGCCGCCTACGGCGACACGCGCGTGCTGAAGGGCAACTCGCCCACGGCGAGTTCGTTGCCTTGATCGGCCCCAACGGATCCGGCAAGACCACGCTGCTGCACGCGCTTGCAGGCGTGGTGCCCTTGTCCGCGGGCAGCGTTCGCATCGACGGCTACGATCTGGCGAAGGCGCCGCGAAATGCGAAAGCGGCTTTCGGGTTGGCGGTCGATCCGCCGCGCCTGCCTGCGTTACTCACGGGCCGCGAGTGCCTTGCCCTGTTTGCCGGCGCGCGTGGCTTGCCTGCCATCCCTCCTGCGACGCTTGCACTCGGCGAAACCTTGTCGCTGACATCCGTACTGGATCGGCGCATCGACAGCTATTCGCTGGGCATGCGGCAAAAACTCGGGATCCTGCTCGGGGTTCTGGGCGAGCCGCCACTGTTGTTGCTCGACGAGCCGTTCAACGGACTCGATCCGCGCAGCGCCTTGGTGTTCAAGCAGCACCTTGCGGCATTGGTCGGGCGGGGCGATACCAGCGTGCTGCTCGCGACGCATTCGCTCGACATCGCCGAGCGTCACGCGACCCGGGTCCTGTTGTTGATGGACGGGCGCGTGCGACACACCTGGAATGCGGCCGAACTGGCCGCGATGCGCGAACACCCGGAGCGTTCGCTCGAAAAGGCGATGGCCGAGGCTTGTGGTGCGAAAAACGAAACCCGCCTTGCGGCGGGTTCGGAATATTGACACTGGATCCCGGCCTTCGCCGGGATGACGTTCTGACAAAGGCGTGCGCTTTGCGCGCGCGTCAGAAC
>JBOHYO010000067.1:0-3397 GCA_050737935.1 Rhodanobacteraceae bacterium | reverse complement strand
ACGGCCGCGGAAGCCAAGCACGTCCTCGGGGTGCAGGGACAACTGTGGACCGAGCTGATGCCGAACTTTGCGCGCGATGAGCACGCACTGTTCCCGCGCATCGCGGCGTTGTCGGAATCGGGATGGTCGCCCGCGAGCGCACACGACTGGGATGGATTCCTTGCACGAATGCCGGCGGAGCTCGCACGCTACCGTGCCCTCGGGATCGGTTATGCGGACGGGGCGTTCGCGCCGGCGTTTTCGCTGGCGGCGGTAAAGGACGGAATGCTGCGGGTAACGCTGTCGAACCAGACTGGTTTCGGCCAAATCCGCTATACGACCGATGGTTCCGCGCCGACGGCGCGATCGCGGCGCTATGCCGCGCCGCTGGAATTTCCCGCGGATGCAAGGACGACCTTGCGGGCCGCGACCTTCGCGTCGGAGGGTTTCGAACTGGCGAAGCCGCGCTCGCAAATCATCGATTCCGCGGCGCTCCTGACCCGCGACGGCAGCCAGCTCGCCACTTGTTCGGGCCAACAAGCGATGCGGCTGGCCGGCAATCGTCCTGCGCATGGACGACCGCCGGTCTACGCGGTGGATGTCGGGAACATGTGCTGGCTATGGAAGGACGCGCCGCTCGACGGGATCCGGCAGGTCAGCGTGATCGTCGGCCGGGTTGCGTGGCGATTCGGCGATGAGAGCGCCGGCGCCGTCGTGCGTCCGGCGGCAAGCGCTGCCGGCGAGCTTCAGGCCCATGTCGATTCGTGCCAGGGACCGCTGCTGGCCACGTTGCCGCTGGCCCGTGCGGCAGCCGCGAAATTCCAGACCACCCTCACGGGCGACATTGTTTCCGCCATCCATGACGGCAACCGGACCTTGTGCATCGTTGCCACGGGGGATCCGCGGGATGGCCAATGGGCAGTCGCTGATGTATCGCTATCGAAGTGAATGATACCGATGGCGCAAAACCGAAACCGAAAGGGAATGCCATGTATTGCTCGACATGAAACAGGCCGCAAGACGGTGGTCTCCATGGACGGGACAACACCAGGATCCGATCGCGTCGTGTGGATGTTGGAGCGGCCCAGACCGGCGTTCGTAAAGCTTTACCGATAATCATCGAGGGGTAAGACCATGCCAACCTTCCATCGCAAGACCCCGCTGTCGCTTGCCATCTCCGCGTCGCTGTTCGCCATGGTGGCGACCGCGGCGGCGGGGTCGCCGACCTCGGACAACCAGACCACCGACCAGTCGACGCAGACGACCGCGCAATCCGCACCGGCCACCGATCAGTCGAAATCCACCGACAAGAGCAAGAAGAAGCCCCGCACGGCGTCGGAAGAGGAGAACGCGCAGACCTTGTCGGTGGTGAACGTGGTCGGCGTGCGCGCGTCGCAAATGCGGGCGATCGAACTCAAGCGCACCGCGCCCAACATCCAGGACAGCATCACGGCGGAAAGCATCGGCCAGTTGCCCGACGTCACCATCACCGATGCCTTGCAGCGCGTCACCGGCGTGCAGATCAACCGCGACGCCGGCGTCGGCACTTCGGTGGACGTGCGGGGCCTGCCCGAAGTCGGCACCATGTTGAACGGCGAGGTGTTCATCACCCCGAACCAGATCGATTCGCAGCAGCCCGATTTCGAGATGCTGCCTGCGACGCTGTTCCGCGGCGTGGACGTGATCAAGTCGCCGACTGCCAACATGCTGGACTCCGGCATCAGTGGCGACTTGAACCTGCATACCTATCGGCCCTGGGATCTGCCCAACGGGTTCACCTACAGCTATTCCGCGCACGGGCAATACGGCGATGCCACCGACAAATGGGGGCAGGCGGCCAGCGGCCTCGTTTCCTACAACGCCGGCGGACGCTGGGGTTTGTTGTTGTCGGGGGATTTTTCCGACACCACCACCGCGAATTCCACGGAAGGACTCGATCAGTACGGCGTGGTGCTGAACGGCGAGAATGCGCTGAGCGCCGACAGCTATTACGGGTTCCTCACGCCGTGGGGCAATGCGTCGATTCCGTCCGACATCAAGCAGAACCCGGACGGCAGCGTCGACGTCAACGGTGACGGCAAGTCCAACGGCGTGTTCATGGGCAGCCAGAACATTGCCCTGTACGACACCACCACCCAGCGCCGGCGCAAGTCCGGCAATGCTTCCTTCCAGATGGATCTCGGTGGCGGGTTCACCCTGACCAGCGATCTCTTCTACGCGCGCCAGGATCGCTACGATCGCAACGTGGGCATCCAGTTCAATTCACTCGACTGGGAGGGCGCGACCTACGTGCCGCTGGAATCCCGCAACACCGGCGCCAGTGTCGCGGGCCAGTACGGCACGCCCGATGATCCGCCCTGGGAAAACACGAACCTGTACACCACGCAGGTCTACAAGAAGTGGCCGGGTGACGTCGAATCGTTTTCGCAGATCACGCGGACGGATTCGGTGGCGAGGAACTTCAATGTCCAGGTCGATTTCGACAACGGCGGGCCGTTTACCGGGACCTTGCGGGGCATCCGCGACACGGCGCATCAGGTGAATCTCGAAACCGACCTCAATATCGCCAATGCCGACGGCGCCCAGTGGCCGAACGATCCGGAGGATGCGGCGCCCCCCGGCACGTACATTTATCCCGCCCAGCTCGGCGGCAACCGCGTGTTCAACGACAATGGCATTCCGGCGAACACCATTCCGTTCACCGCGGATTTCACCGGTCGCAATCTCGCGATCAGCATGCCCGATGTGCTCGCGAACAATTTCGCCAACCCGAACGGCTGGTCGCTGAAGACGCTGGAATCGGGCGGTGACTACGATCGCACGGTTGGCCTGAGTGCGGTGCGCTTCGATGGCCATTACGACTTCGACAACGGCATCAAGTTCGACTTCGGGGTGCGCAACAGCATCCGCAGCGCCAACAATCTCGGGTTCACCCTGATCGCGCCCGTGTATGCCGGCATGGGCGCCAGCGATCCGAATGGCTGCTTCGTGCGTTACGTTGCCGCCGACGTGGTGATGGATGATCCATCCTGCTCGGCCGGCAATGAACAAGGTTTCTTCCGCGCAGGGTCATTGTCCGCCCAGCATCTGTCGCAGACGCCGCCGCCGTTGTCCAACAATTGGAAGGAGTACACCGACCTGCTCGGATCCGGGATCACCTTCTGGGCCGTCGATCCGCACGCGATGGACAATCCCGAAGGGTATTGGCAGTCGCTTTACCCCGGCACCCAGCGGCAAGTGACGCCGGGGCGCACGTGGGCGGTGTGGTTGAAGGAATCGTCAGCCTACTTCCAGCTCGATCTGGACGGCCATATCGGCAATATGCCGTACGCCGCCAACGTCGGCATGCGCATGATCAACACCAATCTCGACATCACCCAGCACCTGACCGGCGCGCCCGCGCCGTACGGCCTGGAGC
>JBOHYO010000066.1:0-2631 GCA_050737935.1 Rhodanobacteraceae bacterium | reverse complement strand
CTCAAGGGCTTGCTGGCGCATCCGGATGAGCAGCGCAGGATCGATCCGCAGGCACTGGAAGATTACATGGCGTTCGGCTATGTGCCGGACCCGAAGACCATTTACCGCGGGATCCGCAAGCTGCCGCCCGGCCATTGGCTCAGTTGGCGCGCCGGCGAACCGGAACCCGTGCCGCGCCAGTACTGGGATGTGCCGTTCCAGCTCGACGCCGACATCCGCCTGGAGGATGCCGAGTCGCAACTTCGTGGCCTGCTCGACCAGTCGGTCGCGAGCCAGATGATCGCCGACGTGCCGCTCGGGGCGTTCCTTTCCGGCGGTGTCGATTCCAGCGGCGTGGTTGCGAGCATGAGCCGCGTGTCACCGCAGCCGGTGCGCACCTGCTCGATCGGCTTCGACCACAGCGGATTCGACGAAACGGTGTACGCACGGCAGGTCGCCGAGCACCTGCACACGCGACACTTCGAACGGCGCGTCAGTGCGGACGACTACGCACTGCTCGACACGCTGGCGGGTACCTATGACGAACCGTTTTCCGACAGTTCGGCGCTGCCGACGTACCGGGTATGCGAGCTCGCCCGAACCCAGGTGACCGTGGCGCTTTCCGGTGATGGAGGCGACGAAAATTTCGCCGGGTATCGGCGCTACCGCATGCACGCATGGGAAAGCGCTCTGCGCGCGCGCCTGCCGCGATCGATTCGTCGACCGTTGTTCGGGAGCTTGGCCAGTCTCTACCCCAAGGCCGATTGGGCGCCGCGTCCGCTGCGCGCCAAGACCACCTTCCAAGGGTTGGCGCGCGATGACGTGGAAGCCTATTACCACGGGGTCAGCACCACGCCTGCTGCGCTGCGCCAGGCGCTCTACAGCGCGGCGTTCAAGCGCGAACTCCAAGGCTACAGCGCGCTCGACGTATTCCGGCGCCACGCCGGCCACGCGCCAACGGACGATCCGCTATCGCTGGCGCAGTACCTGGATTTCAAGACCTGGCTCCCCGGTGACATCCTGACCAAGGTCGATCGGGCCAGCATGGCGCACAGTCTGGAAGTTCGTGTGCCGTTGCTCGACCATCGCTTCGTCGCCTGGGCTTCGTCCTTGCCAACGCGGTTGAAGCTCAAGGGGAGTACCGGCAAATACGTGTTCAAGAAGGCACTTGAGCAGGATCTGCCCCACGAAGTGCTGTATCGCACCAAGATGGGATTCCGCGTGCCGCTCGCAGCATGGTTGCGCGGCCCTCTTGCCGCACGCGTCCACACGTCGCTGGTTTCCGGCGCCATCGCTGAGAGCGGACACTTCGAATCGAGTGCGCTCGATCGGCTGCTCCGCCAACACGCCTCCGGCCGCCGCGACCACAGCGCGACGATCTGGCAGTTATTGGCGCTGGATGCGTTTTTGCGCAATGTGCACCGACCGACGGCGGACGTACTTGCCGCCGAGTTCGTGCGCCCGGCGCCCGTTGCGCAGGTGCAGCCATGAACACCAATGCAACCGCACGCGTGCCGACGTCCAGCGTTCCCCCGGGTAACGCCCGGGTACCGATGATGCGCGAAGCAACATCCGGAGGCCTCCGGCACAAGGCCGTGGAAGACCGCGCCATTCGGCTGCTGGTATTTACGAGCCTGTATCCGAATGCCGCGCAGCCGCGCCACGGCATATTTGTCGAGGAGCGGTTGCGCCATCTGGTCGGCACGGGCCAAATCGAAGCTACCGTGGTGGCACCCGTACCGTGGTTTCCGTTCCGGCACCGACGTTTTGGTCGTTATGCAACGTTTGCGCAGGTTCCGCGTCGCGAGCAGCGCCACGGCCTCGAAATCCTTCACCCGCGCTATCCGACAATTCCGAAGCTGGGGATGCACGTAGCGCCCAGCCTGATGTTCCGCGCGGCGCTGCCAATCCTTCGAAATCTGCAAACAAGTGGCGGCGATTTCGACCTGATCGATGCACACTACTTCTACCCTGATGGCGTGGCGGCCGTTCGCTTGGGCGAAGTACTCGGCAAACCGGTGATCGTCACGGCCCGCGGCTCCGACGTAACGTGGATTCCGCGCAACCTGAGGGCGAGGCGGCGGATCCAGTGGGCGGCACGCAACGCTTCCGCCATCGTGACCGTATCGCAGGCGCTGAAGGGCAAGCTCTGTGATCTTGGGGTTCCGCCGTCCAGCATCTCGGTGTTGCGCAATGGCGTCGATCTCGAGCGTTTCGGGCCGCGGGACCGCGAGGCGATTCGTGCCAGGTTGGATCTCGGCGGCACGGTCTGGCTGGCCGTGGGAAATCTGGTCGAGCTGAAGGGCGTGCACATCACGCTGGCGGCATTGGCGCGACAGCCGGAGACGACCCTGCTGATCGTGGGCGAAGGTCCCGAGGAACCGCGACTGCGACAACTGGCCGAACACCTGGGGGTCACCCCGCGCGTACGCTTTCTCGGAAGCATCCCGCACCTGGAGCTGTGTAAGTACTACAACTCGGCGGACGCGACGGTGATGGCATCCAGCCGGGAGGGCATGCCCAACGTGGTGCTGGAGTCCCTGGCCTGTGGTACGCCGGTGGTCGCCGCGCCTTTCGACGGCGTGACCGAGCTGCTGGACGTGCCGGAAGCAGGAGAGATCGCCAGCGAACGAAGCGCCGAAGCCATTGCCT
>JBOHYO010000065.1:0-1588 GCA_050737935.1 Rhodanobacteraceae bacterium | reverse complement strand
GCGTCTCGCCGTGCAACGCCGGAACCTTCAGCGGCTTCGCGACGCGCGTGTGCATTTCCGGCCGGCGCTCGTCGGAGTCCAGCAGCCACACCGGCACCCGCGCACGCGCCAGGCTGCGTGCGACGCCGAGGCCATTGGCACCCGCGCCCAATATGACGGCAGGGATATCAGCGGCCATCGGAATCACCTTCCCGGCGCAGGTGGTGTTCGCGTGCAGCGGCGTAGACGCCGCGATAGCGGGCAACGCTCGCCTCCCATGTGCGTTCGCGCTCGACGAACGCGCGGGCATTGGCAATGATCGGCTCGGCATCGGCTGGTTTGTCGAGTAGCCCCACGATGCACTTGGCAAGTGCTTCGGGCGACCCGGCTGGGAAGAGACGGCCATTGTAGCCGTCGCGGATCAGCTCCCTGTGACCACCCACATCGGACGCGGCCACCCGTTTGCCCATCGCCATCGCCTCGAGCGGCTTCAGCGGCGTCACCAGTTCCGTCAGGCGGCGCGAAACACGGGGGAAAACCATTACATCCATGACACTGCAATAGCGCTGGACATCGCTGTGCGGCACCCGACCGACAAAATGCACAACGTCGTCCAGGCCGAGCCGGGCAGCAAGCCTTCGCAGCGACGCTTCCTGGGGTCCACCTCCCACAAGCAGCAACCGCACTTGCGGCGCCGTCCGCAGCACCAGCGGCATGGCCCGAAGCAGGGAGTCCAGTCCCTCATACGCGTAGAACGAACCGGCGAAACCCAGCGTGGCGCCGGGCACAAGTCCGTACTCCGCCATCAGCCCCGCATCCGCCGGCACCTTGAAGGCGAATTGCGAGACATCCACGGCGTTGGGAATCACGGTGACCTTCCTGGGTGGAATGCCGCGACCAAGAATGTCATCGCGCAGGCCATCGCAAATGGTGGTCACCGCATCGACTTGGCGCAGTGCGCGGGTCTCCATTGCCCGTGTCAGCCGGTAGCGCGGGCCCCACTCGCGCGCCGTGCCATGGTCCACGGCTGCGTCTTCCCAGAACGCCCGAACCTCGTACACCACCGGAATGCCTGCGGCGCGACCGACTTCGATCGTGGGGAAAGCATTCAAGACGGGCGAGTGGGCGTGCAGGATGTCTGGATGGACGATGTCGACGACTTCCGAAAGCCGGTCGCGCAGCGCCTTCATCAGGTAGCGGTATCCGAGGAGCGGCAGCCTTGCGGGAACGCCTGTGGCCGGTGGCGTGCGGTAGAACAGCCAGTCTTCGACGTGATCCTCGCGCCCGGCGAAGCTGCCCTGCTTCGGACTGGTGAGTTGATACGTCTGCCAGCCCTGCGCGCGTTGCTGCTCCAGGATGGCCAAGGTCCGGAATGAATATCCGGTGTGCACGGGCAGCGAGTGGTCGAGCACGTGCAGGATGCGCAACGGCCGGCTGTCCGCTACCGCACGGGGATGATCGGGGCACGCAGCGGTCGCGACATCGTTCATGCGCCGGCTCCCCGCCTCTCACCATCCGCCCTCGCAGACAGCACCCGCTCATACAATGCGCATTGCGCCTCCACGATCGGCTGCCATCCCAACCGTTCGGCGACGCTGCGCGTGGCGGC
>JBOHYO010000064.1:0-3774 GCA_050737935.1 Rhodanobacteraceae bacterium | reverse complement strand
TTGCCTTGCCGCGGAGGCGGTAACCGGTGGACCGGCTCCATCTCTCCGTCGTCGCGGTCGTAGCTCGTGAAAGGTGCCCTGCATCGAGGGCGCGTGGGTGACACGACCTCACCGGCGAGTCAGCATGGCGACGCGCCTGCCCGCGACGTCGGCAGGATCCACCAGGTCTCCGGTGGCCGGTCCCGCAGCTTCTTCCGACCGGGCGCTGCTGGACGCCTTGCAGCGCGCGGCATTCGAATACTTTCCGCGCAATACCAACGCACGCAACGGTCTGGTTGCCGATACCTCGCGCCACAACTCGCCATGCAGCATCGCGGTCGTCGGTTTCGCCCTGGCGACGTACCCGATTGCCGTGGAGCGCGGCTGGATCGATCGCACGGATGCGGTGCAGCGCGTACTCGCCGCATTGCGTTTTTTCCGCGGCAGCGACCAGAGCGGCAGCCCGCAGGCCACCGGCTTCAAGGGGTTCTACTATCACTTCCTCGACATGGTGACCGGCGCGCGTGTCTGGCAGTCGGAGTTGTCGATGGTCGACTCGGCGCTGCTGATCGCCGGCGTCCTGACCGCGGCCTGCTATTTCACTTCCGACGCCGCCGATGAGAGCGAATTGCGCGAGCTTGCCGCCTCGCTTTATCGCCGCATCGACTGGCGCTGGGCCCAGGATCGTGGAGCCACACTGCGGATGGGCTGGAAGCCTGAAAGCGGGTTCCTGCATTACGGATGGGAAGGCTATACCGAAGCGATCCTGATGTACGTGCTGGCCATGGGCTCGTCGACACACCCGATTTCCGGCGATTGCTATGAGGCGTGGACCTCGACCTACCAGTGGGAAAACCTCTATGGCCATGACTGCCTGTATGGCGGCCCGCTGTTCGTGCATCAGTTCTCGCACGCATGGATCGACTTTCGCGGCGTCCGCGATGCGTTCATGCGCGAAAAAGACTCCGATTATTTCGAAAACAGCCGACGCGCGACGCACATCCAGCGCGAGTACGCCAAGCGCAACCCCCATGAGTTCGCGGGCTACGACGACAACGGCTGGGGCTTGTCCGCGTGCGAAGGTCCCACGGGCGGCTGGGTGCGGGCATCCGGAGCCATCCAGCCGACCTTCGGCTACGCGGCGCGCGGCGTACCTTACGGCCCGGATGACGGCACGCTGTCGGTGCCGGCGGTGCTGGCGTCACTGCCGTTCGCGCCCGCCATCGTGCTGGAGGCTCTGCACAATCTGCTGGCGCGCTATCCCGAGGTGCTGTCGGAGGGTTGCCTGTCGACCGGCATCAACCCGAGTTTGGCCGACGCGAGCGGGCACGCATGGATTTCTCCAGGACACTTCGGGCTCGACCAGGGGATCGTCGCGATGATGATCGAGAACCACTGCAGCGGACAGGTCTGGCGGCTGATGCGCGCCTGCACGCCCATTCGTCGGGGCTTGCAGGCTGCCGGATTCCGCGGCGGCTGGCTGGAGCCGCACCCCGGCGAGGAGCCATCTTGATGTCGCAATCCAACATCCACTCCCCCACCACGCCGCAGGATGTCCACGAGCGTGAGCGCATCGCGGATCTGCACCCGGCAGCCTGGGCCAACCCGGAATCCGTCGGCTCCTATCCGCTGGTCGTGGTCGGCGCGGGGTTCGCCGGCTTGGCTGCGGCGGAAACGGCTGCCGCGCGCGGCGTGAAAGTCGCCCTGGTCGAGCGCGGCTTGATCGGCGGCACCTGCATCAACATCGGCTGTGTCCCATCCAAGGCGATCATCCGCACCTCACGACTGTATGCCGAAATGCGCGATGCGGCGCGCTACGGGGCTCAGGTGCCGTCCGCGATCCGCCATGATTTTGCGACAACGATGGAGCGCGTGCGGCGCATCCGCGCCCGTCTCGCCCGACCGAACTCGGTACGCCGGCTGGCGGCGGCCGGCGTGGACGTCTTTTTCGGCGATGCATGTTTTGTCGGGCCGCGCGCGTTGACGGTGGATGGCACCCCGCTGCGATTCGACAAGGCGGTGATCGCAACCGGCGCGCGGCCGAACCCGCCGGCGATTCCGGGGCTCGCGGAGGCCGGCTACCTGACCAATGAAACCGTCTTCGAAATCACCGAGCTTCCGCGCCGCTTGCTGGTGATCGGCGGCGGCCCGATCGGCTGCGAGCAGGCACAGGCTTTTTGCCGGCTGGGCGCGCACACCACCATCGTGCAGATCAGACCATTGTTCCTCGAGCGGGAGGAGCGCGACGCCGCGCAGATCCTCTCGACGGCGCTTGCGCGCGATGGCGTCGAGGTGCGCCTCAACACGAAGGTAAGCGCCGTGCGCGTCGAGAACGGCGCGAAGCGCGTCGACCTGGTCAGCGATGATTACCACAATACCATCGAGGTCGATGCGATCCTGGCGGGCGTCGGTCGCGCGCCGAACGTCGAAGGCCTGGGCCTGGAGGCTGCCGGCGTCGAGTACGGGGTGGGGAAGGGCGTCCACGTCGATGACTTCCTGCGTACTTCCAATCGGCGTATCCACGCCGCCGGCGACGTGTGCCTCGAACAGAAATATGGCCATACCGCTGCCGTGTCGGGCGAGATGGCCGCAAGCAACGCCCTGTTTCGCAAACGCGAGCGCTGGAGCAAGCTGGTCATCCCCTGGGTCACGTTCACGGATCCCGAGATCGCCCACGTCGGGATCTACGTGCGCGAAGCCAACCGGCTCGGCATCCCGATAAAGACCTTCACTATCCTGATGCACGAAGTCGACCGCGCGGTCACCGACAGCGAAGAAACCGGGTTCGTGAAAATCCATGTCCGCGAGGGCACCGACAAGATTCTGGGCGCGACGATCGTGGCACGCCATGCGGGTGACATGATCAACGAAATCACCCTCGCGATGGTCGCCAACATCGGCCTGCGAACCCTCGCCAAAGTCATGCACACCTATGACACGCAGGCCGAAGCGATCCAAAAGGCCGCCAAGGCGATCGTGGAAGGGGATGTCGGAACAGGCATATCCATAGCGACGGATGGGCGCCAAGCGCGTGATTGATTATCTCCGCCCCCTTTTGCCGTTAGGAGTACCGCTTCTCTGTGTTCATGCCCCAATCCTCTCAAAGGTTGGAGCCTCCGGAAAAGCCGGGGCGGTTCACCGGCAAGTTCTGGCGCTGTGGTGAGGCGTTCAAGTTGTCCATGTCCGAGAAGATCAGCCACGACCCGCCGGGAGCACGACGTAAAGTGAGGGTGAACTTTCCTGTGTCGCCGGCCATATTGTCGTAGCCGTACGCACCGATGATGTAGCCGAGCGTGTCTGTGGTGGCAAAGGCCAATGCGCGCAGCCGCAATGGGCCGCCCCCTTGACCCTCATAGGCTTGCTGAATCGCAGAACGTCCACGGATTGGCGGACGATTGCTTTGCAGCACGAACCCATCCTCCGCGAATAGTGAGGCGAGGTCCTCTACGTCACCCGCGCGCCAGGCGCGCTCATAGTCTCGGAGCACTCGATCTAGCTGAGGCGGCAATGCGACACCGGGAAGCTCTTTGCCTGTGGCTGGTTTTGAGGTGTTCTGCGCAGGAAGCGGGCCCGCCACCAGCATGACGCCGAGGGCGACAACAGCGAGGATGGAATGATTCATGTACCGCAATCCTATTGGAACGTTCGTTAGCGGCCTAACGATGGAGTTAAGCGGCGGCGCAGCCGTCGCCTTGAACGAGTAAAAAGAGACTTCCTCGTCGTATCGGCCTCAAGGGCCATGATGGTCGTAACCGTCAGCAGAGGAGGAAGTCTCCATGAGCACTATAACCATTG
>JBOHYO010000063.1:0-3479 GCA_050737935.1 Rhodanobacteraceae bacterium | reverse complement strand
CGACCGCGGCCGAAGCGCCACCGCAGGCGGTGCCGACCTGGCCGTGGAACAGCACCAGTTTCGGATCGACGTATTGCTTGCCGGCCTGCTGGAAATAGCCGGTCCACACGTCCTCGGTGCTGCCGAGTATCTTGCTGACGAATTGCACCTGCGGATCGCTCGTGTCGGCGCCCGAGGTTTGCGACGTGCCGGAAGGCGCCATCTGGTCGCCACTGCCGGTCAGCAATCCGAAGATGATCCCGCGCGTGGACGGGAAGATCATCGCGATGATGATCGCGACGATCGTGCCACCGAGCCCGAGGTGGATCCTGCCGAACCCGCGACCACCGCCACCGGTCGCCTGCTCGACGTTGCCGCTGGAACGGCCCTTTCTCCACAGCATGACGACACCTTTGCCCGACGTTCCGCGGAATGCGGCGGCGTGCGAACTGTGCTGCAAGCGCGGACTGGCTGCAAGCGTTCGCTTCGCCCAGCGCCAACCTACAAGAGCGTCGTGGCTCGATTGTTGGGCTTCCGCCGATGAAGCCGGCGTCAACCCAACCTACCAAGGCGGCATGGCTTCGTAGGTTGGGCTGATGCCGGACTTGCTCCGGCAGAAGCCCAACAGCTTCGCCCGGCGCCAACCTGCAAAGGCCGCCCGACGTGTCCGGCTCGAGCGTTGGGCTTCGCTGCGCTCAGCGCCAACCTACAAGGGCCGCCCACTGTGACGTGGCGATCGTCGGGATCCGCTGCGCGTAGGTTGGGCTGATCCCGGATTTGTTCCGGGAGAAGCCCAACGGCTGTATCGATGTTGGCTTCGTTGCGCTCGGGCCACCTGCGAGATCGCCGGACTTGCGCCGATCGCCCGCCGCCTTGATGATCGGGGCCTTCGACCGCGCGAGCGGCTCGCGCGCTCCGTTCCGGCAGAGGGGCCGCTGCCGCAACCACGCGCTCCCTGCCGGCCACGGACTGCCCCGCGCCACGAGGAACCCGACATGTCCGCAACGCCCGACCGCGCCACCGCGAGCGACGATCACCGATTGAAACGCCACGTCGGCAAAATCGGACTGCTGTTCACCGCGGTCGGTTCGATCATCGGCTCGGGATGGTTGTTCGGGGCGCTGTACGCAGCCCAGATCGCCGGCCCGGCATCGATCATCTCGTGGCTGATCGGCGCGATCATGATCGGTTTCATCGGGCTCACCTATTCGGAGCTCGGCACGATGTTCCCCGTGTCGGGTGGCGTGGTGCGCTTCCCGCACTTCGCGTTCGGATCGTTCGCCAGTTACACCACGGGCTGGATCACCTGGCTCGCCGCGGCGTCGACGGCACCGATCGAAGTGCTCGCGGCACTGCAGTACGCCAACCATTACATTCCCTGGCTGCAGAAGCTGGTGGATGGTGTGGCCGTCCTCACCACACCCGGCTATTTCGTGGCCGCCGCGCTGATGTTCCTGTTCAGCCTGATCAACATCATCGGCATCCGCTGGTTCGCCCGCCTCAACAACGCGCTGGTGTGGTGGAAGCTCGGCATCATCTGCCTGGTGATCGTGGTGTTCCTCGTTGCCGACTTCAACGGCGGGCACTTCGCGCACCCCGAGCACGGTGGCTTCCTGCCGTTCGGCTGGCACGGCGTGTTCTCCGCCATCGCCACGGCCGGTATCGTGTTTTCCTATCTCGGCTTCCGGCAGGGCGTGGAACTGGCCGGCGAAACCGACAACCCGCAGCGCAACGTACCCCTCGCGGTGCTCGGCTCGCTGGTGCTGTGCGCCATCATCTACATCCTGCTGCAGGTCGCCTTCATCGGCGCGCTGCCGTTGTCGTCGCTCGCCAACGGTTGGGACCAGATCAGCACCACCGGCCTTGGCGGCTCGCAGCAGGAGTTGCTCGCGTTCGGGCCGCTGGCGGCACTGGCGACGACACTCGGCCTCGTGTGGCTGGCGCTGCTGCTCTACATCGACGCATTCGTGTCGCCGGCCGACACCGGTTTGATCTACACCACCGTCACCGCGCGCCTGTCCTATGCAATGGGCCGCAACGGCAACGCGCCCAAGGTGTTGGCCAAGGTCAGCGAACGCGGCGTGCCGTGGGTCAGCGTGATCCTGGCTTTCATCGTGGGCCTGATCTTCTTCCTGCCGTTCCCCGGCTGGCAGCAACTCGTCGGCTTCGTGACTTCGGCAACCGTGCTCTCGTTCGGATCCGGCCCCCTGGTGATGATGGCGTTGCGCAGCGAACTCCCGCAGCAGGAGCGTCCGTTCCGGCTCGGCGGCGGCTGGACGATCCCGTACCTCGCTTTCCTGTCCTCCAACCTGATCGTGTTCTGGTCCGGCTGGGACGTTGTCTGGAAGCTGATGCTGGCGGTGGTGCTGGGACTGATCCTGCTCGCGGTCCATGAGATCGCCCGGGGCAAGCACACCCCGCGCCTGGACTTTCGCGCAGGCTTCTGGGTACTGCCGTGGCTCGGCGGCCTCACCATCATCTCCTGGGTGGGCCGCTACCCCGAGATCGACAAACATGCCGGCAACCTCGGCTACCTGGGCCTCGTCGAAGGCGTGGCCGTGATGGTGGTGTTCTCGGCGCTCGTCATGTGGCTGGCGCATGCCTTCCGGTTGCGCGGCCAGCGCGTCGTCGATCACGTGAACGAGTGCTGGGGCGACGACGCCAAGGCGGAGGGTATTTAGCGCCCGCATTCTTCGCTGAATGCCGCACAACCGGCATTGACGTCACCGTAACGGCCGCTTGCTAGGATCGAAGCGTCCCGACCCGGAGCGTTGTGTCATGGCTGACCAAAAGCAGTTCTTCAAGGAAGGCGACACCTCTCTCGGCACGTTCTACCCCACGCATTACATCGTCGCCGGCTACCACAACCTGGCCGACGCCAAGGCCGCCGCGGCGGCGTGCAAGAAAGAAGGCTTTGGCGGCGACGATGTCCAGGTGTACGACGGCAAGTTCGTGATCGAGCAAATGGAGGCTCGGGAAGGCGCGAACTGGCTGAAGAAGTTGGAACAGCAGCTCGTGGAGTTCGCCGGCACCGAAACCGGGTACGTGCGCGAGGACGCCGAGTTTGCGCGCAGCGGCGGCGCCTTCCTGTTCGTATATGCACCGGACGACGAGGCGCTCGGCAGGGCACGCCGCGTTTTCGCGCAGATCGGGCCCGCGTACGCGCGACGTTACCTCAAGATCGCGATCGAGGTCATCATCAGGAACCCCAATGCACCGTGAGGACGGGCGGCGCATGAGGCCGGCGCACACCGCGCGGCGACAAGCGCCGCCAAGCCCACAGCACGAAGCGGTCCGGCACCCCACGAAAACGTGCAGGTATTGATCGGAGCGACGGAACCTCGGACATGGCGCGCGCAGGAAGGATCCTGGTGTGGATCGCGGTGGCAATCGTCGCATTGCTGGTCGCGCTCATCCTGTTCATCGCGCTGTTCGACTGGAACCGGGTGCGTCCCTGGATGGACCAGAAGCTGAGTAGCGCGGTCGGCCGGTCCGTCGCG
>JBOHYO010000062.1:0-4778 GCA_050737935.1 Rhodanobacteraceae bacterium | reverse complement strand
CGAGCAGCCGCCCGATCGCGCCATGGTGGCCGAACGCGATCAGCAACACATAGCCGGTCACGACCGGCGGCAGGATCAATGGCAGCAGCAGCAGTCCCTCGAACAACGGCTTTCCGAAGAAGCGCGTGCGCGCCAGCAGCCAAGCGCACCCGACCGCCACGGGCAGCGAGCATACGACGCCCACCAGCGATACCTTGAAGCTCAAGGCCAGGGCGACAGTTTCGGCGTGCGTCAAAATGTCCATGCAAGGTCATCGTGAGCCATTCAAGAGCCATTTGTCCGCAAATGAACGCGAAGAACGCGAATAGAGCCAAGGCGCCTGAAGCAAAATCATTTGCGTTTATTTGCGTTCATTCGCGGACGGATTCCTTTGCGATGGATGGCTGGACGACATTGACAGCACATCGAAACCCCAATGCCGGAATACGATGCGTGCGCGTTCCGATTGCAGCGCCGTGAGCAGCGAACGCGCGGCGGAATCGTCGTGGCCTTTCACGATCGCGGCCGGGTACACGATCGGGTCGTGGCTCGAGGCGGGGAACGTGGCGACGACGCGCACGCGCGGCTCCGATACCGCATCCGAGCGGTACACGATGCCGAGTGGACACTGCCCGAGCACCACGAGGTTCAGCGCCGCCCGCACGTCGCGCGTCATGGCCATGCGCGGCTCCAGTACCGACCACATTCCGAGGTGCGTCAGGGCTTGCTTCGCATAGATTCCGGCCGGCACCGAGTCGGGCAGGGCGATCGCGAGGCGACCGTTTGGTCCGAGGACCTTCAGCAACGGCGCCGGGCCGTCCCCCAGATCCGCGCGCACGTGCGAACCGGCCGGCGCGATGAGCACCAGCGCATTGCCGAGGAGATCCGTGCGTGATGACGCCACGACGGCATCGTGCGCGGCGGCGTCATCCATCCAGCGCTCGTCGGCCGAGATGAAGATGTCGGCCGGCGCGCCGTCTTCGACCTGCCGGGCAAGGGCAGAACTCGCGGCATACACCAGGCGTGGCGCGGGCGATCCCAGGATGTCCGCGTGGGCCATCTGGTCGAGCGCGGGTTGCAGGCTCGCCGCCGCGAAGATCGTCGGCGATGCGGCGATCGCAGCCACGGACGCGAGCAGGCAGGCCGCGATGATCACGCCCATGAACCATCGCTCGATGCATCGCATCACGTCCGCCCGCTGCCGTGGTCGCACCCGATTCTAGCCGACGCATCCGGTGCTGCCGAATCGACACGGAGCGGATTCAGCGGCCCCAAGTGACCGTCAGCGTCGCTTTTGCGAGCGTGTGTTTCTTGATTCCGGCCAGCGCGGCGCTGCGGTCGAAGTGCGCCAGGAAATCGAGCCGTGGGACGTCGAGTGCGTAGACCGTGATGACGTAGTGGTGGGGCGGCCCGGCCGGCGGGCAGGGACCCGAATAGCCGAAGTTGCCGAAATCGTTGCGCAGTTGCACGACATCGCCGGGCTCATTGCCGCCGTGCGGGGTGCCCGCGCCGGCATTGAGGCCGTGGGCACCGATCGAAATGTCGAACGCGATCCAGTGCCAGAAACCGCCCTTGGCGTCCGGATCGAACATCGTGACGGCATAGCTCCTGGTTTCCTTCGGGGGATCGTGCCACATCAGTTCCGGCGAAACGTTGCCGCCTCCGCACTCGGTATAGACCGAGCGAGTCGGCATGCTGCCGCCGGGGTCGAGCGAACGGCTGGCAAGGGTGAAAGCCTGGCCGGCCAGTGCCATGATCGGCACCAGCGACAGACTTACGCAGAGCAGGACCCGTCGCATCGCGTCCTCACGCCGCGCTCTTCCTGCGCGGACGCGGCGCGTGCTCGCGCAGGTATTCGGCCAGCACCACCGCGTTGGCGTGCTTCTCGTCGTGCGCCGCGAACAGCAGCGTGGCATTCGAGTGTTCCTTCAGCAGTGCCTGCAGTTCGGCGACTGCTTCGGGGTTGGCGTCGAGCTCGGCCCGGTAGCGCTTGCGGAATTCGTCCCATTTGGCGGGATCGTGGCCGAACCACTTGCGCAATTCCGTGCTGGGCGCGATGTCGCGCACCCACGCAGTGAGCTGCAGCTTTTCCTTCGATTGGCCGCGCGGCCACAATCGGTCGATGAGGATTCGCGCGCCGTCGGAGCGGTTCAATGGCTCGGTGACGCGCTTGGTTCGAAACGCCATGGCAACCTCCGATTGTGTGATTGCCGTTCAACGCGGCATCATAGGCGTTTGCCCGTGAAAGAATTGAAATGACCAGACGCCTGATCGTTCGCCGCTCGCCCATCCACGGCAACGGCGTGTACGCCGCCGTGGACATTCCCGCCCACACCGTGTTGATCCAGTACAAGGGCCGCCTGCTGACGCATGCCCAGGCCGATCGCCTGTATGACGATGGCGCCGATACGGGCCACACCTTCCTGTTCACCTTGAATGACAAGTACATCGTCGATGCCAATGCGGGTGGCAACAGCGCGCGCTGGATCAATCATTCCTGCGCCCCGAACTGCTGCGCGTACATCGAGGAGGTCGACGGCGCCCGCAAGGACAAGGTGCTGATCGAGACGAAACGTGCGATTCGCGCCGGCGAGGAGCTCACCTACGACTACGGAATCGTGCTGGACGTGCCGCACACCGCGAAGATGAAGCGCATCTGGGCGTGCCGTTGCGGCTCCAAGCGTTGCACGGGGACGATCCTGAAGCCCAAGCGTTGAACGCGGCTGGCGCCAACGTGTGTCGAACGACACCGACACGCGCCGGTAACGGCGGCGCTGGCAGCATGATCATTCGCCGCAACGAGGAGCAACATCATGAGCAAGGACGCACTGAATGGCCGCAAGGTCGCCATTCTGGCTACCGACGGCTTCGAGCAATCCGAATTGCTGAAGCCGAAGCAACTCCTGGAGGAAGCCGGTGCCGCCACCGTGGTCATCGCCCCAGGCGACAAGCAGCAAATCAAGGGCTGGAACCATGGCGAGTGGGGCGAACACGTGGATGTCGATCTGCACTTGAGCGAAGCGCGCGCCGCCGACTACGACGCGCTGGTGCTTCCCGGTGGCGTGATGAACCCCGACAAGCTGCGCCTGCACGATGACGCGATCGAATTCATCCGTGACTTCGGTCGCAGCGGACGCCCGCTTGCCGCCATTTGCCACGGACCCTGGACGCTGATTGATGCGGGCTTCGCCAAGGGCAAGCACCTGACGTCATGGCCGTCGCTGCGCGCCGACCTCGAAAACGCCGGCGCGCGCTGGGAAGACCAGGAGGTGATCGTGGACGGCAACCTGATCACCAGCCGCAAACCGGATGACATCCCGGCATTCACCCGCACGCTGATCCACATGCTGGAAGAGCGCCGCGCACAAGCGGCTTAGCGGAGCGTGTAGGCGGGCACTGCCCGCCGATCCATATTGCCGCGGGCGATGCCCGCCCTACACAGGCTCGGCCGCGGCCTTCGCCGGGACGATGATGAAGCAGGCGCCCCCGGACCGCTCTTGTAGGTTGGCGCTGAGCGCAGCGAAGCCCAACGGCTTTTGAGGCCCAACGGTTTCGATGCCGTTGGGCTTCTCCCGGAGCAAGTCCGGGATCAGCCCAACCCAACCTACCGCAGCGAAGCCCGACGGCTTTTGAGGCCCAACGGTTTCGATGCCGTTGGGCTTCTCCCGGAGCAAGTCCGGGATCAACCCAACCTACCAAGCGTGTAGGGCGGACAATGTCGCCGACCTACGACGCGGCGGGCGATGTCCGCCCTACGTTGCGACTTTGCGAGATGCCGCGAGCGTCAGGCCGCCGCGCGCGATGCCTCGGCCTGCTGGCGCGGGCCTTCCTTGAGCGCCTTTCGAACATTCGCGACCAGCAAGTCCACCTCGGCCTCGTTGATTGCGAAGTGCGGCGTGAAGCGCAGCGAATTGGCGCCGCCGTGGATCACGTTGACGCCGTGCTCGCGCAGGTACTCCTCGATCGAGTCCGCGCCGTAGCACTTGAACTGTTCGCTGAGTTCGCACGAGAACAACAGCCCCGTACCCTGGACCTTGGTGATCAGGCCGCCGAGCTCGTCCTTCAGCGCATCGAGCTTCTTCACCAGTTCGACCCCGCGCTCGCGGATGTTTTCGCGCAGTTCCGGGGTGACCTGCGCCAGCACCGTGCAGGCGATGTCCAGCGCGCGCGGATTGCCTGTCATGGTGTTGCCGTAGATGCCCTTGCGGTAGAGCGCCGCGGCGCGCTCGTTCACGGCCACGACCGACAGCGGGAACTGCCCGCCGTTGAGCGCCTTCGAGTAGGTCTCCATGTCGGGCGCGGGAAGCTTTTCGAAACCGGGATAATCCACGATCGACAGGACTCCATGGGCGCGCAGGCCGGCCTGGATCGAGTCGACCAGCAGCAGCGAGTCGTGCTTCGCGGTGAGTTCGCGCGCGGCGGCGTAGAACTCCGGGGTTACAGCACGCCCGGGATCGCCTTCGCCCATCACCGGCTCGAGGAACATCGCCTCGATGCACCAGCCGTTCTTCTCGGCTTCATCGAACGCGGCGCGCAGCGCGGCGACGTCGTAGGGCGGGACCACGATCACCGAATGTTCGTCGCGGAAGCTCGCGAGGTTCGCCTGGTAGGCCTTGCGCGAGGAATCCGAATACAGCGCCGGGCGCTCGGTGCGGCCGTGGAACGCGCCCTTGACCACCAGCCGCTTGATGGTGCGGCCGGCGTATTTGGCGCCCGGGTCGGTCATGGTCTTGGCGTTGACGTCGGCGATCCGTGCAGCCAGCGTCACCGATTCCGAGCCCGAATTGAGGCACATGAAC
>JBOHYO010000061.1:0-1969 GCA_050737935.1 Rhodanobacteraceae bacterium | reverse complement strand
ATGCTGAATACCCCGGTGCTGTTCGACGGCCGTAATTTATACGACCCCGCGATGGTCGAGGATGCGGGGCTCGCGTACTACGGCATCGGGCGCGGGCGGAGCGTGCGCACACCCGGGAGCCCGAAATGACGACACCGTCCGACGAACGCATGGACGAACTCGAGCTGAAGCTGACGTTTCTCGACGACGCGGTGACATCGTTGAACGACAGCGAGTTGCAGCAATCGCAGCGCCTGCTGAAGCTGGAGCGCGCGTTGACCGAATTGCGCCAGGAACTCGCGGCACTGCGCACGGGTCTGTCCGACGACGTGCACGATGAGCCGCCGCCACCGCATTACTGATGCTGTTGTTTTTTTCTTCTCCCTCCGGGAGAAGGTGGCGCGCAGCGCCGGATGAGGGTCCGCGTCCGCGCGCGCCGTATGGACGTCGACCCATCCATGCTTCGTGGTCTCGTACCCTCACCCGCCCCTTCGGGGCACCCTCTCCCGGAGGGAGAGGGGACTGCAAATCACGTTTTGACGATTGAGGCTCCAACGTGAGCGAATCCCTGCGAGACCAGTTGCTGAAAGCCGGCTTCAAGTCGTCGCCGAAGCCCAAGGCAAAGCCGCACCCGCGCAAGCCGGAACCCTGCAAGGCGAGCGAAGCCGGCGAGCCCGATCTTGCCCACGCGTTCGCGATTCGGGCGAAAGTCGAGCGCGCCGAGCGCGAAGCCGCCGAGCGCGAAGCGCGCAAAAAGGCCGCGGCGAAAAAGGAACGCAAGCGCAGGCTGGAGGAATTGCTCGCCTGCAAGATGCTCAATCGCGACGGCGCCGAGCATCCCCGTAACTTCGAGTTCGCCGGCAAGATCCGCCGCGTCTATGTCACGGCCGAACAACTGCGCCAACTCAATGCCGGCGAACTCGGAGTGGTGATGCACGGCGGGCGCGCGATCGTCGTCGTGCGCGACATCGCGATGCAGGCGCAGGCGATCGCGCCCGAGGCCATCGCCCTGCTGGTGGATCCGGACGCGCCCGCGGCAGGCGACGGCGTTCCCGACGACCTGATGTGGTGACCGCGTTGGCGTACCGCCCGATGTTTGAGCGTGGTTGGGCTGGAGCGAGCGTGACAGCCCTCCCCTTCAAGGGGAGGGTTGGGTGGGGATGGGTTTGCACGTCGTGTTGTGTGATCCAACCCCATCCCCATCCCGGCCTTCCCCTTGAAGGGGAAGGAGAACAGCGCCGAACTCAAGCCGGTCCGGCCAGCGCCGGATTGAACCAACCCTGCTTGGGCGCGAAGCGCGGACCGTGCGCCTGCGCGAGCGCTTCCAGTTTTTCGCGCAGTGCGCCCGCGCTGGTCGAGCGGATGTACTGGATCGGGCCGCCGCGAAACGGTGCGAAGCCGGTGCCGAAGATCACGCCGGCATCGAGCAGATCGGCGTCCGCGACCACGCCGTCGTGCAGGCAGGCGACGGCTTCGTTGAGCAGCGGCAGGATCAGGCGGTCTTCGAGGTCGAGCGGCGCGCGGTAGTTCGCATCGACCTCCGGCTTTTCGGGTTTGCCGTCCTTCCATGCATAAAAGCCCTGGCCGTCCTTCTTGCCGCGTTTGCCCGCCTCGACCTTGTCGGCAATGCCTTCCGGGAGATCCAGGCCCAGGAACGGCCCGAGCTCGCGCCCCACCGACAAGGCGACATCGAGCCCGACGGTGTCGGCGAGTTCGATCGGGCCCATCGGCATTCCGAAGTTCTTCGCCGCGCGGTCGATCACCGGGTCGGGGATGCCCTCGGTATGGCAGCGCATCGCTTCCAGCAGGTAGGGCATCAGGATGCGGTTGACCAGGAATCCCGGTGTGCCGGCGACCGGTAGCGGCAGCTTGCCGATCGCCTTGACCCAAGCGAGCGCGCGCTTCTTGATCGCCGCGTCCAGTGCGTCATGGCGGACCACCTCGACCAGCGGCATCTGCGCGACCGGATTGAAGAAGTGCAGTCCGAGGA
>JBOHYO010000060.1:0-10606 GCA_050737935.1 Rhodanobacteraceae bacterium | reverse complement strand
CCGGACAAGGTGATCGTGCTGCGTTACGAGGACCTGCTGGAGAAACCCGCGAAGCACTTCGCCAAGGCCGCGAAGCTGATCGGACTGGGTCAGGACAAGGCGCGGGTGGAACGCGCCGTGAAGCACGCGTCCTTCCAGACGATCGCGGCGCTGGAGCAACGCGACGGATTCGTCGAGGCGGTGGATGAGAAGACGCAGTTCTTCTACAAGGGCCGCGCCAACCAGTGGCGCGAGGCGCTGAGTCGCGAGCAGGTGCAGCGCATCGTCGAGGATCACCGGGAGCAGATGCAGCGCTTCAAGTACGTGCCGGGGGGGTATTGATGGTCGCTCCGCCTCGCCTGGTCATTGGGCCGAACATGCGGGACGAACGCGCACGAGCGCGATTCGCCACGTGTCCATTCCACAAAGAGATGCTCCTTGATCCTGATCAGCCGCGCTTGTCGCGAACTGTCGCATCATTCAGCTATCGATCCTGCCTATAATCCTTGGAAATGTCGGAGGACGCACTCGTGTCGACTCTCGAAACCCGATCCACATTCGTTGCGCTGCCGGTGCTTGCGCAGCACCTTGCAGGCGAACGGGACGCGATTTTGAGGGACTGGCGTTCGCGCGTGGAAGCGGAGACGGAATCCTCGCTGTTGACGAGGTTGTCGCGCGCCGAATTCTACGACGACATCCCGCAGTTCCTTGACCGCTTGTGCTCCGTGCTTCGGGGCAGCACCAAGACCGTGACCGGACGATTCGCCCGCTATCACGGCGCGCAGCGCTGGCAGCACGGCATGACCTTGGAAGGCGTGACCACCGAGTGGGGCCTGCTGAACGAGGTACTGATGGACCACATTGCTGCGGCGTCACGCCAGAGCGTCGAGCTCGACTCGTCGTCGCTGCATGCCGCCTACCGCTTGCTCGCCGAACAGATCCGTCACGGCATAGCGTTCAGCCTGATGGAGTTCGACAAGCGACAGCGCGTGGAGGCCGAAGCACGGATGCGGGATTTGGAAGCCGCTTGCGCGCAGCACGACGAAAAAGACAAACGGCGCGGCCGGAACTTGCACGAAGCCTCCCACGATCTGCGCGGCAGTTTGCAACTGGTTCAAATGCTGTGCGAGCTGTTGAAAACGCGGCAGGCAGATCCACAGACCCGGGAGATTGCCGCGCGCTTGTGCGTCGCGGCGGAAAACGTGAACCAGCTGGTGCGGGACTTGCTGGACCTCGCGCGACTGGAAGCCGGTCGTGAGGAGCGCCGCATCGACGCGTTCGACGCGGCCGCCGTGTTGCGCGAGCTGTGCGACGGCATGCGGCCCATGGCCGAGGCTGAGGGTCTGCAGCTGGCAACGAAGGGCGAAGGGCGCTTGCCGGTCCGCGGGGATGCGTTGAAAATCAAACGGATCGCGCAGAACCTCGTCCTGAATGCGCTGAAGTACACGCAGGCCGGCTCCGTCGAGATCGGCTGGCAGCAAGAGTCGGCGCAGCGCTGGTTGTTCTATGTCCGGGACAGTGGCCCCGGAATGCTTTCTTCCACGGCCGGGAAATTGGCGCAAAGCCTGGAGAATGCAGCCCTTGCCGGTGGTGCAGAAACGGACCGCGCCCCGCATTTGCGTGCATTGCCTCCGTTGACGATGGAAGACGGCACCGGTTCCGACGGCGACTCGGCAGTGGTCGAGCGGCATGGCGAAGGTATCGGCTTGTCGATCGTGCGCCAATTGTGCGAATTGCTCGATGCGGTGGTGGAGGTCGAATCTGCACCCGGGCGCGGCACGATGTTTCGCATTCTGCTTCCGAACGACTACCCGCACACGGAAAAAACGCAGTGACGCCGCATCCACGCACTCGGGCCGGCCGTTTTTTGCTTGGCCGCGGCACCCCTTTCTCGGCAACGGCCTCTTCCGCAAACACGCTGCCCTGCCGCCCACGCGAACTGATCGCGATGAACCCACACAATTTTTTTGTGTTCGCGTGCCGCGGACCATGCGGATGACGAACGGGCCAGCACGACCAAGTTGACGGCCCGCGCCAACCGCGCTGGCACCGGTCAACCCGCGCGGTTGTGCGCGCGCAAGGTGCGCTGCTTTTCGAGGTTCCACTCGCGCTCTTTCTCGCTGGCGCGTTTGTCGTGCGCCTGCTTGCCGCGCGCGATGCCGATTTCGACCTTGGCGCGGCTGTTCTTCCAGTACATCGCCAGGGGCACCAGCGTGAGGCCTTTGCGCTCGACCGCGCCGATCAGCGTGTCGATCTCGGCACGGTGCAGCAACAGTTTGCGGGTGCGGCGATCGTCGGCGACGACATGGGTCGAGGCCGACAGCAACGGCGGGATCGACGCGCCGAACAGGAACAATTCACCGGCCTTGACCAGCGCATAGGCGTCGGTGAGATTGATGCGCCCCGCGCGCAGGCTCTTGACTTCCCAGCCTTCCAAAGCGATGCCCGCCTCGTAGCGCTCGTCGATGTGGTACTCGTGGCGCGCACGCTTGTTCAGCGCGATCGTCGCTGTGCCCTTGCCCTGCTTGTCTTTTTTGCTGGTCATGCTCGGTACAATGGGGAACGTTTGCCTGCGCGGCTTGCGCTGCGCTTCAAGGAGTTTTCGTGCAGATCCAACGCCATGCGCTGGTTCGCTACACGCCCGAACAGATGTTCGACCTCGTCAACGACGTGGAAGCTTACCCGAGGCGCTTCCCCTGGTGTCTGGGCGCGCGCGTCACCGAACGCGACGACCAGCACCTGGTGGCGCGGCTGGACCTGCGCTTCGCCGGGGTGACCCAGCACTTTTCCACCCGCAATGCGCTGGAGCGTCCGCACAGCATACGCATGCAATTCATCGATGGGCCCTTCGACTGGCTGCACGGCATCTGGACCTTCACGCCGCTCGGCGCGGACGGCTGCAAGGTCGCGCTGGACCTGGACTTCGAGGTCAGCAACAAGCTGACCGGTTTCGCGTTCGGGCTGGGCTTCCGGAAACTTGCGGACCGCATGGTCGACGATTTCTGCGACGAGGCCAAACGCGCGTATGCGTGAGGCGCCGTGCCTCAATGTATCGGTCCTGTACGCCGAAGCGGACATGGTGTTCGAGGCGGAACTCAGGTTGCCGGCCGGGGCAACCGTGGGAGAGGCGATCGAGGCGTCGGGTGTGCGCGAGACGCGGCCGGATATCGAAATCAACGTCGACCGCATCGGCATCTTCTCGCGCAAGACAGCCTTCGACGCCCGGTTGCGCGATGGTGATCGCGTGGAGATCTACCGGCCGCTCAAGATCGATCCGAAGGAAGCGCGGCGCCGGCGGGCCGAGAAGCAGCGGTAGCTTGGGCTGATCCCGGGCTAGTCCGGCGGAGCCCAACGTCTGATTCGCGTCCGGATGCGTGACCGCGAGCAGCCGTCCAAGCGCGTCGGCTGTTGCTAAGCTCGCGCGTCCGGCGCTCGCCAAGCAACCCGGCCCTCGGCGTCCTGCCTCGGGCGTTCGCCGCCGCGCGATCTGCCCCCGGCAGATCGCAAGCGCGTCAGCTCACCCGCCCTGTTTCTGCTTCTTCTCCAGGTCCTTCTGCTGTTCCTTGGTCAGGTTGGACGGGTACAGCGGGCCATACTTGTGGCTTTCCCGCAGCAACTCCTGTGGCGTCTCCTTCATGAAGTCGCCTTCGGTGCGCACCAGCGTGTCGT
Organism: Rhodanobacteraceae bacterium; assembly: GCA_050737935.1. Lineage (GTDB taxonomy): Bacteria > Pseudomonadota > Gammaproteobacteria > Xanthomonadales > Rhodanobacteraceae > 66-474. The sequence continues at coordinate 6,958 of JBOHYO010000060.1, read as the reverse complement.
TGTCGAAATGCAGCGTCAGCGTGCGTTCCTTCACCGTGCCGCCGCGGCGCTGCAGCGTGGCGACGTAGTTCCACTGGTTCTGGTCGAACGGGCTGATCACCGACGGCGTGCCAAGCAGCGCCAAAACCTGCTGCTTGGTCAGCCCCGGCTTGAGTTCACTGACGTTCTTGCCGATCAGCAGGTTGCCCTGCTGGACGTCGGGCCGGTAAATCGCGTGGCAGCCGCCGAGCATCGACACGGCCGCCATGGCGAGCAGTAGGGTGGGGATCGTTTTGCGCATCGTAGTCAGCCGGATTCCGGACCGCGAATGATACACTAGGAAATGTTCTGGTCCGGATCAGGGACAGCAACAGCTTGCCGGAGTTCAGCCTATGGAATCCCAGGAACTGCGCAATGTCGGCCTGAAGGTGACCCATCCGCGTATCCGCGTGCTGGAAATCCTCGAGCATAGCCACGATCACCTCACGGCCGAGAACATCTACAAGACCCTGCTCGAGGGCTCCGAGGACATAGGCCTCGCGACGGTGTATCGCGTGCTGACCCAGTTCGAGGCGGCCGGCCTCGTGATCAAGCACAACTTCGAGGGCGGCCAGGCGGTGTACGAAATGGACCGCGGCCAGCACCACGACCACATGATCGACGTCGAGACCGGCCGGGTCATCGAGTTCGTCAACGAGGACATTGAGAAGTTGCAGCGGGAGATCGCCGCCAAGCATGGCTACGAGATCGCCGATCACAGCCTCGTGCTCTATGTGCGGCCGAAAAAGAAAAGGTAGCGCCAATCTCACAGCAGCGGAGGGGTGTGACCGGTTCTTCCCCTTCCCCTTCAAGGGGAAGGCGGGATAGGGATGGGTTGAAGTCCATCTGGAACAAACCCATCCCAACCCCAGCCCTCCCCTTGAAGGGGAGGGCGCAGATTTGTCGCCGGCGCACGTGCGGTTGACTTGTGCTGATACTCACCGTGTCTGCGCCTTCTCCAGCATTTTCTTCGCGTGTGCGCGGGTTTCGCGATCGATCTCGAGGCCGCCCAGCATCCGGGCGAGTTCTTCCTTGCGACCGGCGGGGTTCAGCTTCGTGATGTGGGTGCGGGTGGCGTCGCCCTCCACGGATTTCGTGACGCTCAGGTGGTCATGGCCCTGTGCCGCGACCTGCGGCAGGTGTGTGACGCACAGCACCTGGCAGCGTGAACCGAGCGCGCGCAATTTGGCGCCCACGGTTTCCGCGACCGCCCCGCCGATCCCGGCGTCGACTTCATCGAACACCATCGTCTCGACGCCGTCGGCGCCGAGCGCGGCGACCTCGATGGCCAGGCCGATCCGCGACAGCTCGCCGCCCGACGCGACCTTGCGCAGGGGCCGAAGCGGCATGCCCGGATTGGCGCTGACGGTGAATTCGCAGCGCTCGCGGCCTTGCGGGTCCGGTTCGCCGGAAAATTGCGGTTGCACGTCAACGGCAAACGACCCGCCAGACATTCCAAGTTCACCCATCAGCGCGGTGACGGCCTTGCCGAGCGCTTTCGCGGCGGCCGCGCGATGCCTGGACAGCGCGGTGGCGGCGACGCCGTAGTCGGCGAAACATTGCTTGCGTTCGGCGGCCAGTTTGGTGAGCGACTCGCCGGCATCTTCCAGTGTCTGCAGTTCGTCGCGCAGCCCGGTGACGTGTGCGTGCAATTCCGCGACCGGCAGGCGATGGCGGCGCGAAAGCTCGTGCAGGGCGGTCAGGTGCGCATCCGCCTCGGCGTAACTTTCGGGATCGAGGTCGAGGTCCTGGGCGTAGCGGGACAACGCATCGGCGGCCTCTCCAAGCTGGATGCGCGCATTCTCGAGCAGATCCAGCGGCGTCTGCAGCGCAGGATCGAGTTCCGCCAGCCGTTCCAGTTCCGTGTGCGTGCGCACGACCGTGCGGGTCGCCGCGAATTCTGCCTCGCCATCCAGCAACTCGGCGATTCCGGAGGCGCCCTCCGCGAGCTTCCCGGCATTGGCGAGCCGCTTGTGCCGCGCGTCGAGGTCGGTGAGTGCCTCGGGCGGCAGCGCCCAGCGTTCCAGTTCCGCGATCTCGTGGCGCAACAGGTCGATGCGGGCGGCGCGATCGTCGCCACCCGACAATTCGCGCTCGCGTGCCACGATGCCGCGATGCCGCAACGCCAGGGCGGCGACCTTGGGAACTGCATCGCCGTTGCCGCCGAACACATCCAGCATCTGCAGCTGCCGTGTGCGGTCCAGCAGCGCCTGATGCTCGTGCTGGCCGTGGATTTCCACCAGCATCGTTGCGAGTTCCGACAGTTGCGCCAGCGAGGCCGTGCGTCCGTTGACCCACGTTCGCGAGCCGCCTTCCGCGGCAATCACGCGGCGCAAGCGACAGCCGCCGTCCTCGTCATCGAGTGCCTGTTCGGACAGCCATGCGCGCGCGGCAGGCACATTCGCGAGATCGAATTCCGTCGAGATCTCCGCGCGCTCGCAACCCGCGCGCACCATGCCCGCGTCGGCGCGTGCGCCGGACAACAGCAACAGCGCGTCGACCAGCAGCGATTTGCCGGCGCCCGTTTCTCCGGTGACCACGGTGAGGCCGGGACCGAATTCGAGTTCGGCACCCTCGACCACGGCGAAATTGCGGACGGAGAGGTGGGTGAGCATGGGATGGCGCCCGGTCGGAGCGGTGATTCTAGCGAACGCGGAATGGGGCGGGGCGCGAAACCGACCGTTACCGCGAGAACCAGATGCCCGTCGTGTGAACGAGGACACAGGTTCGCACCCCCGCGACCAATCCCCCGCCCCAGTTCCGCTTGCATTTCGTGCTCGCCACCCGTATTGATGATTTCGCCACCATGTCCACAACCCTCGACCAGCCCCTCGACGCCCGCGCCCGCCAGTTGTTGCGCACGCTGATCGCGCAGTACCTGGAGGAGGGACAGCCGGTGGGCTCGCGGACGCTGGCGCGTTCCGCGGGCCTGGACGTGAGCCCGGCCACAGTCCGCAACATCATGTCGGACCTGGAGGAACTGGGCCTGGTCGCCTCGCCGCACACCTCGGCCGGCCGGGTGCCGACGCCCCGTGGCCTGCGGGTGTTCGTCGACAGCCTGCTGGAATTGAAGCCGCTGCCGCGCGGCGCGGTGATGAAGATCCAGCGCGAGCTGCCGCGTGATTCGGCGACGCCACGCGAGCTGCTCGGCAGCGCCTCGACCCTGCTGTCGGCGATGACCCGGTTCGTCGGGCTGGTGACGGTGCCCGGGGCGGTGGATGCGCCGCTCAAGCAGATCGAATTCGTGTCGATCGACACGCGCCGGATTTTGGCGATCCTGGTGTTCGCGGATGGCCAGGTCCAGAACCGCGTGCTGAACCTCAGCCAGCGTCTCGAAAGCCATCGACTGGCGCAGGCGGCGAACTACCTGAACGCGCATTACGGCGGCCTGCACCTGGACCAGATCCGGGTGCGGGTGCTGGCGGAGCTGCGCGCGGCGAGCAGCGAATTGAATCGGCTGTTGGATACCGCGGTCGAGATTGCCGCCGAGGCCTTTGCCGCGGAGCCGAAGGCGGACATGCTGGTCAGCGGCCAGACCAACCTGATGTCGGGCGAGGAAAGCGGGCAGATCGACCGGCTGCGCGAGTTGTTCGAGGCCTTCCAGCGCAAGCGTGAACTGCTGTCGCTGCTGGAGGGCTGTGCACGCTCGCCCGGCGTGCGCCTGTTCATCGGTGAGGAGTCGGGCTTCGAGCCGCTCAAGGGCTACAGCCTGGTCAGCGCAGCCTATGGCACGGAAGGCCACGTGGTCGGGGCAATTGGCGTGATCGGCCCTACCCGGATGGCTTACCATTCGGTGATTCCGGTCGTGCAGGCAACGGCCCATCTGCTGACGGACGCCTTGAATCGCGGCATCCCGGCCACATAAGTTTGCCTGTTGCGTCTTGGTTCGCGTTTCCTGCCGGGCGCGGGATGGCGCGGCTTTGTGCATGGAAATCCGGCCATGGAAGGCTGCTTTTGATTCTGGCGACCATGGATGATCGCCGCAACGCGGTGCGAGGAATCGACATGACGAACCCCAACGAAGCGCGCGGATCGCCACCAGGCGGGGAGCCGCATGGCGAGCGGTCGAACGAACCGATCGGTGCCCAGGATGCTGATGAGCTGGAGGCGTTGAGCCGGCAACTGGCCGAAGCGGAAACCAGCCTGGCGGGCATGCGCGAGACGTTGTTGCGCGAACGCGCCGATCTGGAAAACCAGCGCAAGCGGATGCAGCGCGATCTCGAGCAGAGCCTCAAGTTCGCGAACGAAAAACTGCTGCGCGAGTTGCTGCCGGTGTACGACAGCCTCGAAAGCGGGCTGGCGGTGCAGACCTCCGACATCACTTCGATGCGCGAGGGGCTGAGCCTTACGTTGAAATCGCTGTTGAAGATCGCCGAAAGCAATGGCCTCGAGCAGGTCGATCCTGTCGGTGAACCGCTGGACCCGGAACGCCACCACGCGGTGAGCATGGTCGAGCCGGGCAGCGTGTCACCCGGCACCGTCGTGGGCGTGATGCAGAAGGGCTACGTCCTGAATGGGCGGCTGCTGCGGCCGGCGCTGGTAACCGTGGCGAAGGAAACGTAGGAGCGGGCCATGCCCGCGACATCCGCATAAAACTCCAAGGTTGCGGCCATGGGCCGCTCCTACCTTGAGATGCCGCCGCCAACCCCCAGTTTATGTTCAAGATTAGGCGGCCTCGAGCCGCCACCAATCCAGGAGCTGAGACATGAGCAAAATCATCGGTATCGACCTAGGCACGACGAACTCGTGCGTCGCGATCATCGAGGGCACCAAGACCCGCGTGATCGAAAACTCCGAAGGCGATCGCACTACGCCGTCGACCGTGGCGTTCGCGAAGGATGGCGAAGTATTGGTGGGTGCGCCGGCGAAGCGCCAGGCCGTCACCAATCCCAAGAACACCTTCTACGCGGTGAAGCGCCTGATCGGCCGCAAGTTCACCGACGCCGAGGTGCAGAAGGATCTGGACGTGGTGCCGTACAAGATCATGGCGCACTCCAACGGCGATGCGTGGCTGGAAACCTCCGACGGCAAGCAGATGGCGCCGCCGGAAATTTCCGCCAAGGTGCTGATGAAGATGAAGAAGACCGCCGAGGATTTCCTTGGCGAGAAGATCACCGACGCGGTGATCACGGTGCCAGCGTACTTCAATGACTCGCAACGCCAGGCCACCAAGGATGCCGGCAAGATCGCTGGCCTCGAGGTCAAGCGCATCATCAACGAGCCGACCGCGGCGGCGCTGGCCTACGGGCTGGACAAGGGCGGCGGCGATCGCAAGATCGCGGTGTATGACCTCGGCGGGGGCACCTTCGATGTGTCGTTGATCGAAATCGCCGAAGTCGATGGCGAGAAGCAGTTCGAGGTGCTGGCCACCAACGGCGACACCTTTCTCGGCGGCGAGGACTTCGACAAGCGCGTGATCGATTATCTGGTCGACGAATTCAAGAAGGACCAGGGCGTGGACCTGCGCAACGATCCGCTCGCGCTGCAGCGCCTCAAGGATGCCGCCGAGCGCGCCAAGATCGAGCTGTCCTCCACGCACCAGACCGAAGTCAACCTGCCGTACGTAACGGCCGATGCTTCGGGTCCCAAGCATCTCAATATCAAGCTGACCCGCGCCAAGCTCGAGGCGCTGGTCGAAGATCTGGTCAAGCGCACCATCGAGCCGTGCCGCACGGCTCTCAACGACGCCAACCTGCGCGTGTCCGACATTTCGGAAGTGATCCTGGTCGGCGGGCAGACCCGCATGCCCAAGGTGCAGGAAGCGGTCAAGGATTTCTTCGGCAAGGACCCGCGCAAGGACGTGAACCCCGACGAAGCCGTCGCGGTCGGCGCGGCGATCCAGGGCGGCGTGCTGTCGGGCGACGTCAAGGACGTGCTGCTGCTCGACGTGACCCCGCTGTCGCTGGGCATCGAGACGCTCGGTGGCGTGATGACCAAGCTGATCGACAAGAACACCACGATTCCCACCAAGGCGAGCCAGGTGTTCTCGACCGCCGACGACAACCAGAGCGCGGTGACGGTGCACGTGCTGCAGGGCGAACGCGACCAGGCCCGCTTCAACAAGTCGCTGGCGAAGTTCGATCTCGCCGGCATCCAGTCTGCGCCGCGCGGCATGCCGCAGATCGAGGTCACCTTCGACATCGACGCGAACGGCATCCTGCACGTGTCCGCCAAGGACAAGAAGACCAACAAGGAGCAGCGCATCGAGATCAAGGCCGGGTCCGGGTTGTCCGACGAGGAGATCCAGCGCAATACGACGATCCCGACGAGCAAGAGCCAGATCTTTAGCACGGCGGCCGAAAACCAGACGAGCGTGGAGATCAACGTCCTCCAGGGCGAGCGCCCGATGGCGAGCGACAACCGCTCGCTTGGCCGCTTCATCCTGGACGGCTTGCTGCCGGCGCCGCGCGGCGTGCCGCAGATCGAGGTCGCCTTCGACATCGACGCCAACGGCATCGTCAATGTCTCGGCGAAGGACAAGGCGACGGGCAAGGAGCAGAAGATCACGATCACAGCCGGCGGCGGACTGTCTAAGGACGAAGTCGAGCGGCTGCAGAAGGAAGCGGAGCTGCACGCGTCGGAGGACAAAAAGCGCCGCGACGACATCGAGGTGCGCAACCAGGCGGACAGCCTCGCGTACACGGCCGAGAAGACGGTGCGCGAGAACGGCGATAAGATCGAGGCCGGGCTGAAGTCGGAGGTGGAGGGCAAAATCGCGGCGGTGCGCAGTCAGCTGCAGTCCGGCGATGCGGACAGCATCCGCTCGGCGATGGAGGAGTTGTCGGAGACGATGCAACGCATCGGCCAGGCGGTGTACGGCGCACAGCAGCAGCCGGGCGCGGATGGCAGCGAGCCTGGCGAGCAGCCGGGGGGCGAGGGGCCGGCGGAAGAGGGCACCGTCGAGGGTGAGTACCGCGAGGTGTGACGGGCGCCGCGGCGC
>JBOHYO010000059.1:0-3021 GCA_050737935.1 Rhodanobacteraceae bacterium | reverse complement strand
CTATATCGCGGACACCTTCAACAACGCGCTGCGCGAACTCGACCTCGGCAGCCACGAAGTCCGTACCGTGGCGACCTCCCTCAAACGCCCGCTCGCGGCGGCCGCGCTGTCGCCGGACACCTTGCTGGTCTCGGAATGCAACGGCAACCGCATCGACACGGTGCACCTGCCGGACGGCAGGGTGACCCCGTGGTCGATTACCGGACTGCAGGCGCCGAATACCAAAACCTGTCCGACTCGGTAGGGCGGACACCGTCCGCCGGGTCCTTGGTTGGCGGGCGATGCCTGCCCTACTGCCGCTGCCTGTTCCCAAAGTTTGGTACATTGGGCTGATCCCGGACTTGCTCCGGGAGAAGCCCAACGACCGACACCCGGGCGCGAGACGCGTCTTCGGTGTGCGTGGCATGAACCGGGCGGTTGTTGGGCTTCGCTGCGCTCAGCACCAACCTACAAGAGCGGCTGAAGTTTGGTAGGTTGGGCTGATCCCGGACTTGCTCCGGGGGGCGCACAACAGCCGAGAGCGGGACGCGCATCGGCTAGCGCGCGGGGTGAACCGTGGGTCGACTCACGGCATCGCGCCGCGGCTCATGGGTGTCGGCGGCGTCTGGGCATTCTGTGGCAGCGGCGGCAACCGGTAGAGGCCGAGCGCGATCGCGAGCCCCAGCACCACCATGGCGACCACGAACCACGCGACGCCGTTCCAGGCGTGCGACGCATAGAACAGTCCGCCGCACGCGCCCGCGATGCTGGACCCCATGTAGTAGCAGAACAGGTACAGCGAGGACGCGTGCGCCTTGGCCGCACCGGCGCGGCGGCCGACCCAACTGCTGACGATCGAATGGCCGCCGAAGAACCCGAAGGTGAGCATGACCACGCCGATCAGCACCAGCCACAGCGGGTCGAACAAGGTCAGCAGCACACCGGCGAGCATCAAGGCGAACGTCGTCCACAACACCTTGCGGCGGCCGAGTTTGCCGGCGAGGTGCCCCATCCATGGCGAGCTGAAGGTGCCGATCAAATAAATCGCGAAGACCGCACCGACGATCGCCTGGCTCAGGTTGTAGGGCGGTGCGAGCAAGCGGTAGCCGAGATAGTTGTAGACGGTCACGAATGCGCCCAGCAACAGGAAGCCTTCGGCGAACAGCCACGGCAACCCGCGATCGTGGAAGATCACGCCGAAGCGTTGGCGCAATCCCCGCCAGCTCACCGGTTGCGGTGCGAAGTGCCGCGAGGGCGGCAACAGCCGCCAGAAGAGCAGCGCGCACGCGATGCCGAGCAAAGCCACCACCGCCACGCCGACGCGCCAGTTCGCGAAATCGGTGAGCACGCCGGTGATCAGCCGCCCGCTCATGCCGCCGATCGCGTTGCCGCTGATGTAGAGTCCCATGCCGAGGCCGATCGAGGCGACGTCCATTTCCTCGGCGAGATACGTCATCGCGACCGCCGGCAGTCCGCTCAACGTGAGGCCCAGCAATGCGCGGACCGTCAGCAATGCGATCCAGTTCGGCATCACCGCGGAGGCCAGCACCAGCAATGCCGACAGCAGGGTCGACGCGACCATGATCGACTTGCGGCCCCACGCGTCCGACAGCGCGCCGGCGAACAACATCCCGAATGCCAGCACGCCGGTGGTCAGCGACAGCGACAGCGCGCTCGCGGCCTCGCCCACGCCATAGTCGCGGCTGAACTCGGGCAGCAGCGGCTGCACGCAATAGAGCAGCCCGAAGGTCGCGAAACCCGCCGCGAACAGGGCCAGGTTGACGCGGTGGAAGGCGGGCGTCCCGTGATGGATGAAGCCGGAGGATTCTTCGGCGTCTGGCGCCGTGGCGGGAACAGGGTGCATTCGCGCATCATAGCGATGCGCGGGCGCACCATTTCCGACTTCAGCGATGGCGCCAATGCCCGCGAATCCACACGCCTGCGTGCCAGTGTCCGGGCATCCAGACCCGCGCCGGCGTGACCGCCACGACACGCGCCCGCGGCGGTGCGGTCACGCAACCGCCAAGTGCAAATCCGGAACATCCGGCGAACACGAGCAATGCGAGTGCACGAGGTTTCATGACGCGTCTCCGTGATGGGCTACCACGAAGAACGCGTCACGACGGCGCGGCGTTGACGCGCGCGGTTGCGCGCGCACGGGCCAGGTTCAGAATCCGAGCCGGTTCAGCCGCGCAACAGGTGCATCATCGACGCGTGATAGCGCGCCCCGGCGGCGACGTCGCGCGGGAAAACCGCATCGATCGCGGCAAGATCATCCTTATCGAGCTTCACGTCGACCGCGCCGATGTTCTCGTCCAGGTATTTCACGCGCTTGGTGCCGGGGATCGGCACGACATGCTCGCCTTGCGCCAACACCCACGCCAGCGCGAGCTGCGAAGGCGCGCATCCATTCGCCGCTGCCAGCTCGCGCACCTTGTTCACCAGCGCAAGGTTGTTCGCGAAGTTCTCGCCCTGGAAGCGCGGACTGCTGCGACGGTAATCGTCAGGGCCGAAGTCGTCCGGACTCTTGATGGCGCCGGTCAGGAATCCGCGACCCAGTGGCGAGTACGGCACGAAACCGATGCCGAGTTTCCTGCACATCTGCAACACGCCGTCCTCGGGATCGCGTGTCCAAAGCGAGTATTCACTCTGCACCGCGGTGATCGGGTGCACCTTGTGCGCACGCTCGATGGTTTGCGCGGAGGGTTCGGACAGACCGAGATACCGCACCTTGCCCACGCGCTCCAGCTCGGCCATTGCGCCGACCGTTTCCTCGATCGGCGTGTTCAGGTCGACGCGGTGCTGGTAATACAGGTCGATGTGATCGACACCGAGGCGCTTCAGGCTGGCGTCGCACGCCGAGCGCACGTATTCGGGGCGCCCATTGACCCCGCGTTTCTCCGGATCGACGGGGTCGCGCATGATGCCGAACTTGGTGGCCAGGAACACTTCGTTGCGGCGATCGCGGATGGCCTTGCCGACCAGCACCTCGTTGGTGTGCGGACCGTAGATATCCGCGGTGTCGAGGAAATCCAGGCCGGC
>JBOHYO010000058.1:0-2369 GCA_050737935.1 Rhodanobacteraceae bacterium | reverse complement strand
AGCGCTACGCGCTCGGCCTACGGCCGCCTCCCCTTGAAGGGGAGGGAGAAAAGCGTGCAGCAACGAGCGCGCAACGCTGGGGTGAGGGTACGCTCCTGCGAAGTCATCCCCGCCACGCGCGACGGCGTGCTCGAAGACGGCACGACATGCGAGCGCATCGACCTCGCAGATCTCGACGACCTGCACAGCGCGCTCGATCGCATCGCGCCGGACCTGATTGTCAACGCGGCCGCCTACACCGCGGTTGATCGTGCGGAGGACGAGTCGGCGCTTGCGATGCGTGTCAATGGCGACGCCGTCGGCGCGATCGGCACATGGGCCGCGGCGCACGGCGCGCGGGTCGTGCACTACTCTACCGATTACGTGTTCGACGGCCGCGCAACCCGCCCGTATCGCGAGGACGATCCGACGCATCCGCTTGGCGTCTATGGCAGCACGAAGCTGGCCGGAGAGGTTGCCTTGCGCGACAGCGGTGCACGGCATCTGATCTTGCGCACCGCGTGGGTATACGGCGCGCGCGGTCACAACTTCCTTCGCACGATGCTCAGGCTCGGCGCCGAGCGCGACGAACTTCGCGTGGTGGACGACCAGGTCGGCGCGCCCACCAGCGCCGCGCTGATCGCCGAGGTGACCGCCGAAGTGATCGCTCGCTGGCTGGCGGCTGACGACGCGGCATCGCGACGGCGGGACGGCACCTACCACATCGTCGCGTCCGGCTCGACGAGCTGGTGCGGCTTCGCCCGCGCGATCTTCGAACGCGCGGCGCCGGTGAATGCTTCGGGAACAGAAGGGAAAGCCATCCCCGTCGGTCGCGCTTCGCGCGCGTTCGCTTCGCTCCGCCCCTCGCAAGCGGAGGAGGAGGAAATGCGTGCTTCGCAAGCGAAGGGGGAAGAGACGCGTGTCGACTCGCGTTCTTCCACCCCCTTCCAGGGGAAGCGGGTCACGCGTCAGCGCGGGGAGATGCCGACCGGAGCGCCGCGCATCACCGCCATTGCCACCGCCGACTACCCGACGAAGGCAGCACGTCCGGCGTATTCGGTGCTCGACACCGCGAAGTTGCGCGAGACCTTCGACATCGGGTTGCCCGATTGGCAGACGGTGCTCGACGGAGTGATGGACGAGCTGGTCGGCCACCGTTCTTGAATCAAGGTTTCGTATATCGGGTCGGCGGACAGTGTCCGCCCTACCGCCCCACGTAGGGCGGGCATCGCCCGCCGCGCGGGGTTTCGTATGCGCGGAGACGGCGGTAGCCCGAAACGTCTCGTCTGCCGAAAAGCTGCCCCCTCACCCAGCGCTACGCGCTCGGCCTGCGGCCGCCTCTCCCCCGACCACGAGCCGTCGGGGGCGAGGGAGAACAGGGTGTTCAAGTGCCGGCTCCGGCCTTTGCCTTGAGCCGGCCTACGCAGGCGACGTGGTAGGCCGGCTCGAGGAGCGTAGCGACGGAGCCGGCGGACGGTGTCCGCCCTACCGCGCCAATGTAGGGCGGGCATCGCCCGCCGAGGCTGCGCAAGCCCCGCTCATCGGCCGGAACATGCCGTCCATCGCTTCGCCCTTGGCAGAAGGCGGGGCGAAGGTGATGATCCACCCCGCATCGTCGGCTTTCGACAGGGGTGAACCGTGGTGCCGGGGAGTTTCCAGCACATGTCTTCGAATTTCATCACACGGCTGCGTGCGCGCTGTCGCGCCTGCGGCTTCACGCTGGTCGAGCTGATGATCACGCTCGCGGTGGCGGCGATCCTGGCGATGATCGCGGTGCCGAGCTTCAAGCACCTGCTCATTTCGACCAATCTCTCGAATCTCAGCAACGAGCTTTCGGGCGACCTGCAGTACGCCCGCACGCAGGCAGTGTCACGGCAGGTCAACGTCGCGGTGGCCGCCTCGGGCGGTAGCTGGCAGAACGGCTGGTATGTCGAAGTGGTGCCCGCCGGGACCGCGCCCGCCGAAAGGCTGCGTGCGCATCCGCTGGTGGCCGACCGATATGCAATCGCCGCGGCCGGCGCCACCAGCGTCGCCTATCAGCCGCAGGGCTCGCTCTCGTCACCGACGGGCGGTGCCTGCTTCACGATGTCCGCGCCCGACGAGCCGACCGACATGACCCGATACGTGCAGGTGCTGTCACCAGGCATGCTGCAGCCGGGCTCGGGCAGCTCGGCGCCCACCAGTCCGGATTGCACCGCGCCATGACCCTCCACCGCGCCCAGCCCAGGCAGAACGGCTTCACGATGCTTGAAGTGTTGATCGCCGTGCTGGTGTTCAGCCTCGGCATGCTCGGCCTCGCCGGCCTGCTGATCTTCGCGATCCAGTCCAACCACGTCGCCTACCTGCGCACCCAGGCCACCTTCCTCGCGCACAACATGGCGGACCGCATG
>JBOHYO010000057.1:0-3404 GCA_050737935.1 Rhodanobacteraceae bacterium | reverse complement strand
CTTCCGGCTGCTCGACGCCGACGGCCATAGCACCTTCGTGAAATTCCATTGGCGCCCGAAGCTCGGGCTGCAGTCACATGTCTGGGACGAGGCGGTGAAAGTCGCCGGTGCCGATCCTGATTTCCATCGCCGCGACCTGTTCGAGGCGATCCAGGCCGGCCATTACCCGGAATGGGATTTCGCCGTGCAGTTGTTCACCGAGGAGGAGGCCGAGAAGTTTCCCTTCGACCACCTGGATGCCACCAAGATCATTCCCGAGGAACTGGTGCCGCTGACCGTGATCGGCCACATGGTCCTCGATCGCTGGCCCGACAACTTCTTCGCCGAGACCGAGCAGGTCGCCTACTGCCCCGCCAATATCGTGCCGGGCATCGACTTCAGCAACGACCCGCTGCTGCAGGGCCGCCTGTTCTCGTACCTCGACACGCAACTGATCCGCCTCGGCGGCCCCAACTTCCACCAGATCCCGATCAACGCGCCGAAGTGCCCGTTCTCCAACTTGCAGCGCGACGGCCACATGCAGATGCACGTGCCGAAGGGCCGCGTCAACTACGAGCCCAATTCCCTGCAGGATGACACCCCGCGCGAAGCGCCGGACGGCTTCCACAGCTTCGCCGAACACGCCGACGACGGCGTCAAGGGCCGCATCCGCGCCGAAAGCTTCGCCGACCATTACTCGCAGGCACGGTTGTTCTACCGCAGCCAGACCCAACCCGAGCAGGCACACAGCGCATCGGCATTCGTGTTCGAGTTGTCGAAGGTGGAAACCGCGCACGTGCGCGAAGCCATGGTCGGACACTTGCGGCATGTCGACGAGGAATTGGCCAAGCGCGTCGCGGATGGTTTGGGCATGAAATCGATGCCATCCGCAGCGCCAACCAAGGTCAAGGCCAGGGACGTGCAAACGTCCCCTGCGCTGCAGATCATCGGCAAGAGGAAGGACACGCTGGAAGGACGCAGCGTGGGCATCCTCGTCGACGATGGATCGGACGCCGCCGCCATCAAGGCGCTGCGCAAGGCCGCCGAAGACGCCGGTGCGATGGTCAAGATCGTCGCGCCGAGGCTGGGCGTCGAACTCGGCGGCGGCAAGCGGCTCGATGCGGACGGTCAGCTCGCCGGCACGCCTTCCGTCGTGTTCGACGCGGTGGCGCTGGTGCTCTCGGATTCGGCCGGCAAGCGGCTCGCGAAAGATTCCGCGGCGGTCGATTTCGTGCGCGATGCCTTCGGGCACCTCAAGGCCATTGCCGCGGACGGCGGCGCACAGGCGGTGATGAAGGCTGCCGGCGTATCCAGGGACGCGGGCATCGTCGGCGCCGACGACACCAAGGGCTTCATCGCGGCCGCGAAAACGCGCCAGTGGGACCGCGAATCCAAGCTGCGGCTGCTGGCCTGAGCGGCGCGGCGACCGATCGGGTCCACCCCGCCGCTGCCGAGAGCTGTAGCCCATTGCTGTCGCCGGGGAACTGACCATGGTCATGGCGCATTCGCGCGGCGGCTGCGACCCTATTGCGCGCGGACGGCAAACCATCCGCTGTTGAGCCGCGTCCTTCATCATTCCCGCCGGGAAAGGAACCTGTCCATGCCAGCGAACAAGCTCCACATCCAGGCCTCCCAGGCGTGGCCGCCGGTCGCCTCCGCTGCCCTGCGGATCGCCTTCGGCATCATCTGGGCGGTCGGCGCCGCGCTCACCTTCTCGCCGGACTTCGCCGTCCACTATGTCGGCTACCTGCACAATGCTGCGCAGGGCCAGGCCGTCTGGTCGGCGTGGTGGTTCAGCATGTGGATCGCCATCGTCACGCCGCACGTGACGCTGTTTGTGTGGCTTACACGCATCGTGGAAAGTCTGCTCGCGTTGGCGCTGCTGTTCGGCTTCGCCCGCAAGACCGTGTACGTGCTCGGCGCCCTATTCAGCCTGCTGGTGTGGAGCACGGCAGAAGGCTTCGGCGGCCCCTACACGGTCGGCGCGACCAACATGGGCGCCGCGATCACCTACGTCTTGATCTTCATCGCGTTGATCGGCATCAACGCCCGCGGCGGCCGCAGTCCCTACAGCGTCGACTACTTCATCGAGAAACGCTGGCCGCGCTGGCGCCGATTCGCCGAGTGGGGTAGCGCGGACGCCTTGGCGCTCGAGCCGGTCGTCCTGCCGTGGCGGATGCAGATCCCCGCCATCATTGGCGTCGTGGTGCTGGTGGTGCTTTTGATCCTGGGCCTGCAGAGCGCCTTGCATGTCCAATCGCCCTCGCCGGTCGCGGCGGCCGCCGCGGTCACGCCGCTGTCGCTGGCGTCTGCGGAACCGACCGCGCCGCCGCGCGATGCGCGACTGCCGCCACTGATCGGCACCGGCGACAGCGTCGACGTGCATATCGTGGCGAAGGACGACTCGGTCGCGATCGCCAACGGCGTCGATTACCAGGCCTGGACGTTCGGCGGCAGCGTGCCCGGGCCGATCCTGCATGTGCGCCAGGGCCAAACGGTCAACGTGACCTTCACCAATCACGGCAACATGAAGCATTCGCTCGATTTCCATGCCGCGTTGACTCCACCGAGTGTGCACTATGTCGACATCGACCCCGGCCAGACGATCAAGTATTCGTTCGTGGCCAACACGCCCGGCGCGTTCCTCTACCACTGCGGCACGCCGCCGGTGCTGCTGCACATCGCAAACGGCATGTACGGCGCCATCATCGTCGACCCCGCGACGCCGCTGCCGCCCGCCGCCGAGAGCTACGTGATCGTCCAGGGCGAGTGGTACACCCAGCAGGTGTCCGGCAAGACCATGGGACCGAACTTCGAGAAGATGACGCAGGAGCGTCCCGACGAAGTGGTGTTCAACGGCGCCGCCTTCCAGTACCGTGAACACCCGCTCACCGCGACCGCCGGCGAGCGCATCCGGCTGTATTTCGTCAACGCCGGTCCGAGCCTGTGGTCGTCGTTCCACGTGATCGGCGGCATGTTCACGGAGGTCTATCCCGACGGCGACGCGGCCCACGCGCAGACCGGCGTATCCACGTATTCGGTCGGTCCCGGCGCCGGTGCGATCTTCGACCTGGTGCTTCCGGAGCCCGGCGAGTACCCCTTCGTGGATCACTCGATGGCCCACGCCAACATGGGTGCAATCGGCGTGCTCGACGTCCGCAGCGCCACCGGCGCGCCGCCCGCCAAGCCGGAAATCACCTCCGCGCCGGCCGCTGCGGCCCTGGCGGTCGCGACCGCTGCCGCTCCGGCCGGTCCATACACGTTCGATGCCGCCAAGGGCGCCGAGTTGTACGGCGCCCGGTGCGCCGCATGCCACCAGCCGACCGGCATGGGCATACCGACCGCGTTCCCACCGCTCAAGGGCAATGTCGCCGTGCTCGACCCCAACCCGGCAAAGCAGATCGACACGATCCTGCACGGGCTGC
>JBOHYO010000056.1:0-1953 GCA_050737935.1 Rhodanobacteraceae bacterium | reverse complement strand
ATACTGCGCGCTCTTGTCGCACCACATGGCGACTGCGGGCGAAATGGCCAAGGAGCTTTCCATCTCGCATCCGTCGGCAAGGCGACTGATGGAGCGCCTGGAATCGAAGGGGCTGGCGAGCCACTCGCCAAGAACCCCCAAGGCCTACATCGCCGCACCACCCGAGTTCACGATCGATTCGCTGGTCAAGCAGCGGCAGGCAGCCTTGGAGCAGGCCCGCCTTGCAATCCCGGCCTTGGCGAAGCAGGCCGAACGTTCCACGCGAAGCCCCGGGCACGATCATATCCTCGAGCTGATCACCAGTCCGGCGCAGCTCCGGCTCGTCGTTTCCCGGATCTCTGCGTCGCTGCGAAGCGATATCGTGACCTTCCAGCGCGCGCCGTTGCTCGCGCCCAACGACAGCCCGACGGAAAGGCCGCTTGCCGGCGCAAGGGCACGCACGATTTCGGATGCGAGCTTCCTCGAGACGCCGCGTGGCCTGGAGCTGCTCAGGCGCGACATGGCCCGGGGCGAGGAGCCGCGAACGGTACCGCGGCTTCCGTTCAAGATGATGATCGCCGATCGCAACGTCGGATTGATTACGCTGGTCAGTGAAAATCCGGAGACTGCTCCCACGCTGTTGGTTCATCGCAGCGCCTTGCTCGAGGCCTTGTATCTGCTCTTCGAGTACATCTGGGAAAAAGCGACGCCGATCCTGTCGGTCGATGGCGCGCACGTGGACACCGGCCGGGCCGACTCGCGCTTGAGCGAAGCGACCGACCGACTGATCCCGTTGCTGGCAGCGGGCCTCAACGACAAGAACATCATCCACGACATGAAGATTTCGCGCGCCACGTTGAATCGACGCCTGGGGGAATTGATGAAGGCGTACGGTACGCGCACACGTTTCCAGTTGGGCTGGCACGCCGCCATCGAAGCGATGTCCTCGCGGGCGGGTACTCCGAAGAACGGGGAATCTTCCGAGCCGGCCTGAGCAGATCCGATGCTGCATCGAGGCACGACGCATTTGCCTCATGCAAAAAATGCATCGTGAAATGTGGTTGTGCATCCGCGGCAGCAAGTCGCACACTCCGTGCTTCGCTGGTTTCGGGGAGAGAGAGCACCAAAGTTGCGGTGGCATCGATTCACCGAACCACTTCATCCCCGGCTCGCGGGACAGGCAAGCACATGATCGCAACGCCGCTGCGGACGACATCTTCGGCAGCACGTCGCGTGATGTCGTAGCCGGGACCATTCGACACGATCAAGGTGACAACGCCGTGCGATCGAACACGGCGCGACGGGTGCCTTGCGCCTTCGCCCCGCCCAAAACGCCGTAGCCGCCTGACAAGTCACGCTCCCATTCGCCGAGGTAAGCATGAACAAGAAGATCTACAGCCTGGTTTGGAACAAGTCTCTTCGCCAGATCGTGGTGGCGTCCGAACTTGCGTCGGTCAAGAGTGGAGGCGGATCGAGCGGCGCGACCAGTGGTGCGCGGCGAACGCCGCATGGTGCGGTGCTTGGCTTGGCGGCGGCCGTTGCGCTGTGCATGGCGCCATGGTCGGGGGCGCTGGCGGGGCAGACCGATTGCAGCGGTGCGACGGCAGCCGGGAACAAGGCACTGGCGTGCGGCGACAACGCGATTGCGCACGGCAATTCCAGCACCGCGGTGGGTAATTCGAGCATTGCGCAGGGCAAGGATTCGAGCGCCTTCGGCAAGAGCTCGCTGGCGGGCGGCAGCTTCAGCGTGGCGCTCGGGACTACGGCGATCGCGACAGGCAATTCCAGCACGGCAGTGGGCTACGCGAGCATCGCGCTGGGCAACCAGGCGAGCGCATTCGGCAGCAGCGCGTTCGCGGCCGGCAAGTCCAGTACTGCGGTCGGGGATTCGAGCAGCGCGCAAGGCCGGGATTCGAGTGCGTTCGGCTACAGCGCCTATGCAGGCGGCAATTCCAGCACCGCGGTCGGCACGGG
>JBOHYO010000055.1:0-5799 GCA_050737935.1 Rhodanobacteraceae bacterium | reverse complement strand
CGCCTATCGGTGCGGACTGAAGGCGCTGCGACAGCGCGGCGACGAGCCCGTGGACGATTACGCGTTGCGGGAAGGACGCGGTCCGTCCCACGATCCGGACGAGGACCGCCAATTGCGCGACTGGCTGGGGAAGGCGCTCGAGCACCTGTCCGCGGATCAGCGGGTCGTGATCGAACTGGTTTACGGGGTCGGCAACAGCCTCGAAGAAGTTGCCGCCATCATGCAGGCGCCGGTCGGCACCGTGAAGGCACGTCTGTTCCACGCGCGCATCAAGCTGCGCAACGTGCTTCCGGTGCTCGCGGGTGAATTGCCTGCACCACGAGAGAAACGGTCATGACCATCGAGACGAATTCCAGCAAGGATTGCACCCGCGCCTGGGAAGTGATGCCTTGGGTATTGCAGGCCACTGCCCCGCAGGAGCAAGGCGAATGGCTGATGTACCACCTCGCGCAGTGCGAGGCGTGCAGCATCGAGTTCGCTCAGCAGAGCCGGCTGCGCAGCGCCCTGGCATTGCCCGTGGAAGTTCCGGTCGACGTGGACACGGGGCTGAAGCATCTGCTCGAGCGCCTCGACGCGCCCGAATCGGAAACACCGCCGGGCCGCCTGCACTCGGGCAACCGGTTGACCCGGGCGCTGGCCGTTGCGGTGCTGGTGCAGGCGATCGGGATCGGGGTGCTTGGCTTGAGGCTGTGGTCGGATCAGGCGCCGCAATACCGGACCCTCAGCCAGCCTGCGGTGTTGGAGCCGGCGGGCGCGATTCGCGTTGCACCGATGGCTTCGATGACGTTGGCCAACTGGAACCAATTGCTGCACGACTTCGGACTCCGGGTGGTCGATGGGCCGAACACCGTCGGCGCGTATACGGTCGTGCCGAAGGGGTCTCCCGCGACGTCCGCGCAGCTTCTCCAGGAGCTGCGTGCCTCGCGCAGCATCCGCCTCGCGGAGCCCGTCGACGACACGCCATGAAACACGGCGCCCTTCTGCTCGCCGCCGCTGCCATCGCCTGGTGCGCATCGGCGCACACGCAGTCCGCTGCGCCCCCTGCTGGAAGCTCCGCCGCGCAATCCATGCCGGTGAACGGCGCTGCGGCGCTCGACGCCGGGCGTGACATCGTGCTGGCGGTCGCCGATCCGCTGACGCCTCCTGCCATGCACGCGGGCTCCAGTTTGCTGGGCTACGTTCCGGCAAGCCATTACGGCGGTGCCGGCATGCGGGCGGCGCTCACGCTCACGGCCCTGAAGCGGCGCTACGGCTGGCGCGAGCTCGAGGGCTGGCCCATCAAGTCGCTCGATCTTTACTGCATCGTGCTGGAACCGACCAGCGGCATCGATCGGGCCACATTGCTCAAGCAACTCGCGGCCGACGACCGGGTCCGGCTTGCCGAACCGCTGCGAAGCTTCTCCGTCTATTCCGATGGTGCACCGACACCGCACCGGTACAACGATCCCTACGTCGATCTCGAACGCGGTTTCATCGATACCGACGCTGCCGGCGCGCACGCCTACAGCCAGGGCAGGGGCGTCGACGTCGCGGTGGTGGACACCGGCGCCGATACCAGGCACCCCGACCTGCGCGGCCAGATCCGCGGCGTGTACAACGAGGTCGATGAGGATGCGTCGGCGTTCGACGGCGACCACCACGGCACCGAAGTCGCCGGCATCATCGCCGCGATCGCCAACAACCATGTTGGCATCGTGGGCATGGCGCCGGAAGCTACGCTCAGCATCTACAAGGCGTGCTGGTACCCATCCGAATCCGGTGCCGGCGCGCGCTGCAATTCCTTCACGCTCGCGAAGGCGCTGGCGGCGGTCCTCGAGAATACCCACGCGCGGGTCGTCAATTTCAGCCTGGGCGGACCGGCCGATCCGCTGCTTGCCATGTTGCTCGAGCAACTGCTGAAGCAGGACCGTATCGTGGTGGCGGCGATGCCACCGGACGGCGACCTCGAAGGTTTCCCGGACGAGGCGCCGGGCGTCATCGTCGTTCGCACGAGCGGGGCATCGACCGCGCCTCCCGGCGTGTTGAGCGCGCCGGGCCGCGACATCCTCACCACCCAGCCCGACGGCGGCTACGACTTCAGTTCCGGATCGTCCATGGCCGCCGCGCACGTCAGCGGCATCGCCGCGCTGCTGGTGTCACTCGCGCCCGGTCTGGACGGACGCGCGATCCACGATCTCCTGTTGCGCAGCAGCAAGCTCGTCGACGGAACGCTCGAGGTGAACGCCGCGGCGGCGGTGGCGGCCTTGCACGATCGGCAGGCGTCGCTTCATGACTAGCGCGGACGGCCCATTGGCGCTGGCTGATGCCCGACTTATCTCGGGCGAAACGAACCGCTACCACGCGACGATCGCTGCCGCCGACGCGTCGCCCGATGTCGCCGACGAGATGCTGCCGCGGCACGAGGCCGCGATCGACTGGGCCGGCATGCAGGGGATCGATATGCCGATCCTGTTCGACGCCGGCGACGGCAATCTGCAGCGCTGCCCCGCCAGGGTCGACGCCTTAGTGAACTTGGTGCGTTCCGACCGGCGCGGCATCCACATGTCGCGCCTGTACCTGTTGGCGACCCAGCGCCTCGGCGAGGAACCGGTCGAAGCCGGGATGCTGGAATCGCTGCTGCGCGCCTTCCTGCAATCGCACCACAACCTGGCCGACCGGGCACGGATCGGCATCCACTTCGAGCACCTGGTACGCAGGAAGGCGTTGCGCAGCGATCATCACGGCTGGCGCGCCTATCCGGTTTCCATCGAAGCGGCCTTGGTCGGCGATGTCTTTCACCTGGATATCGGCACGCAAGTCGTGTATTCCTCGACCTGCCCCGCTTCCGCCGCGCTGTCGCGGCAACTCGTGCAGCAACAGTTCGCGACGGATTTCCGCGCAGGGGAACCGTTGAGCCATGCCGACGTGCTCGCATGGCTGGGCAGCGCGCGCGGCATGGCCGCCACCCCGCACGCACAGCGCAGCATCGCGCGCGTGCGGGTGCGGCTTGTCCGCGAGGCGCCATTGAACCTGGCCGCCCTGCTCGATCGGATCGAGCGTTCGCTCCGGACCGCGGTGCAAACGGCCGTGAAGCGCGAAGACGAGCAGGCCTTCGCGCAGGCCAACGCCGAGAACCCCATGTTCTGCGAGGACGCGGCGCGGCGCATCCGGCGCGCACTCGAAACGGACGATGGCATCGCCGCTTTCCACGTGCGCGTCGAGCACCAGGAAAGCCTGCACGCGCACGACGCCGTCGCGCAGGTCAGCCGGAATTTCGCGGGATCCGGACATGCCATCGATCTCGATCATGGCTTCTTCGGAGCGAACGATGCGAAGCGGTGGCCTGCGTTCGGCCATTGCATTGTTCATTCTGTTTGCCGTGGCAGGCACCTTTTTGGTCGTCCGGCATGCCGCTGCGCAAGCGGCTCATCCCGCCGCTGCCTCGAGCGCGCTGACCGAACAGGATTTCAGCCACATGTTGCCTGCGATGACCGGGCAAGCCGCGACGAATGCAGACGATGGCGATCCGCACGCGAACGCGTTGCCGGTCAGTGCATTGACCACCGAGGACTTCAAGCGGATGTTGCCGCGCACCGACATGCGCAGCGACGCGGACGCGAACGCGCATCCGCATGCGCACGCCTTCCTCGACAAAGGTGCGGCCACGTCCTTCGAGGGCGCACCGATGGCGAAGAATCCGCTGGCGCCCGATGCGATCGCGATCGGCGCCAAATCCTGCGTCGCCTGCCACGCGCTGGAAAACCTGCAGGCATCCCACTCGCTGCACCTGCAGGCATTCCGTGCCGGTGCGGCCGGCACAGGCGCCGCGGCGGCGTGTGAATCCTGCCACGGCCCTGGTTCCGCGCACGCCAGGGATCCGACCAAGCCGGGTTTGATCATCGCCTTCACCCGCGATGCCAAGACGTCGATCGACACCCAGGCGGGCGTGTGCCTCGCGTGCCACAAGGGCGGCGCCCGCCAGGACTGGATCGGTTCGGTGCACCAGCAACACCAACTCGGCTGCACCGACTGCCACAATCCGATGGCGAAGCTGTCGGCGGAAGGCGTGCTGGCCAACAACTCGATCAACCAGGTCTGCGCCGCCTGCCACCAGGACATCCGCAACAAGTTCAATCGGCGCTCGCACATGCCGCTGCCGGAAGGACAGATGTCCTGCGCGGATTGCCACAACCCGCACGGCACGTTGACGGCGGACCTCATCAAGACGGATACGGTCAACGAGACCTGCTACGCCTGCCATGCGGAAAAACGCGGGCCATTCCTGTTCGAACACGCGCCGGTGCGCGAGAACTGCCTGGCCTGCCACGACCCGCACGGTTCCAATCAGCAGGCGCTGCTGGTGCTGCCGGTGCCGATGTTGTGCCAGCAATGCCACACCATGACCGGGCACCCCAACGATCTGCTGACGAGGGCGGGACTCGCCACCGGGCCTGCGCCGGACGAGCGGCTGATCGGCCGCGCCTGCCTCACCTGCCACGCCAACATCCACGGCTCCAACAATCCATCCGGTTCGCGGTTCCACAAGTAGCGCAGTCCCCGACGCAATGGAGCGGCAAAAGTCCATGCGCAAAATGCTCGCCGCATCGTTGGCCATCGCCATCACCGCATCCGTCGCGGCGCCGCGGGCGTTTGCCGATTCCAGCGACAGCGCGCGCGTGGGCGACATCCAGTACGGCAACGCCCTCGATCCCAGCGGCTGGGCGCCGTTGCTGTGGCCCGATCCGCGCGGATTCTCGTGGCTGCACGCCGGCATGATGCGAACGCCTAGCGGAGTGCTGTACCCCTATCCACCGCAACGCAACGACAAAAGTTCACCACTGTACAAAAACAGCGACTGGGTCTACTCGGGCTTTTTGCAATTGGGTTACCTGCATCTGGGCGGCGATACCCAGGCCGAATTCTTCCGCCAGTACGCCGGCTGGAAGGACGGCGTCGCGCTCGGCCTCTTCGCCCTGTACGCGGACAATCCGAAAACCGGCCAGTACGTGGAATTTCGCGGCAGCCGGTTGAGCGGTGACGACCAGTACTACCGCTTGCGCGCCGGGCGGTACGGCAGCTACAAGATCGAAGCGTTCTATCGGGACATTCCGCACGACGTCACTACCAACGCCTTCCCGCTGTGGAACGGCGTCGGCAGCACCAATCTGGCGCTGCCCGCGCCACTGGTGCCCGGCGGCAGCACGCCCGACGAAGTCGCGGCCGTCGAGAATACGCGCCCGCGGCAAAACATCGGCCTCACGCGCCGACGCGAAGGCCTCAGCTTCGAAGACAACTTCTATCGCGACTGGATCGGTTTCGTCTCGATCGTCAACGAAAAACGTACCGGCGATCGGCTGTGGGGCGGGCCGATGTACCTGAATTACATCCTCCAGGACAACGGCGGCGCGCTGGAAACGGTGCGCCCGATCGACTTTACGACCACCGACGTCAGCATGGGGCTGCGCAACGTCGGCAAGGTCTGGCAATTCCAGTTGAACTACACAGGCTCGTTCTTCCACGACCACAAGGACGAGCTGGACTACCAGAGCCCGTTCGCATTGACGAACGTGGTCGGCGTGCCGCAGGTCGCCAACATCTACCAGGGCCAGTTTTCGCTGGAACCCGACAACGACTACCACAACCTGCGTGCGGAACTTTCGCGCAGCCTGAAGTGGAACGGCCAGCTTTCGCTGGCCGCGGCCTGGGGCACCATGCGCCAGAACGATCCGCTGCTGCCGCCGGTCACCTGCACCGGCACCGGCGGCATTTTCATTTCGCCGTCGGCCGACTACACCTTCAACTGCGCCAACTGGAACACCA
>JBOHYO010000054.1:0-12362 GCA_050737935.1 Rhodanobacteraceae bacterium | reverse complement strand
CCAGCTCGCTTTCGGCGTAGGACAGCCGCGCATACGCCAAGGCGAAGTCGGGGTCCTTGGCGATCGCCTGCCGGTACAGGGGGATCGCGGCTTTCCAGCTTGCGGTGTCGTAATTGATGTCGCCCTGGTTTACTTGGTACTCGGCGCGCAGGAACAGGTCGTTGGCGGCGCTGTTGGAGCTCAGGGACGTCGCGAGGCGCTTGCTCTCGGCCGGCGAGAGCTTGGCTTTCAGCGCCTGCGCGATCTGCCCGGCCACCTCGCCCTCAACACCGAACACGTTGTCCAGGGTGCGGGTGTAGGACTGCGCCCAGATGTGGTTGTCGCTGCGCGCGTCGATCAACTGCACGTTGACCAGCACCTGATCGCCGGCCTTTTGCACGCTGCCTTCCAGGATCGTGGCGACGCCGAGTTGCTTGCCGACGGTTTTCAGGTCCTCGGGATGACTCTTGTACTGCATGGTCGAGGTGCGCGAGATGACCTTCAAATCGCCGATGTCGGCGAGCTTGGTCAGGATCAGGTCCTGCATGCCGGCCACGAAGTAGTCGTTGTTCTTGTCGTTGGAAAGGTTCTCGAAGGGCAATACCGCGATGGATTTGGCCGGAGCGGCGCTGGCTTCGCGTTTGGTCGTGGCGTTGTCGCCATTGCCCTCCACCGCCCTTGCAGTCGCGGTAGCGCTTCCCGCGTGCCTGCCGGACGGCGTGAATTTCTGCCACAGCAACACGGCGACAGCCACCGCGAGCACACCGATGATGATGGCATTGAGACGCTTGCCGATGTGGCGGGTTTGTTCCGGGGGCCGCGCCCCCTCCGAGGTCGCCGGCTCGGTACGGCGCACGCCTTCGGGGGTCATCTCGAACGCCCACGCAAGGATCAGCGCGACGGGAAACCCGATCACGATCAGCAGCACCACCAACTGATCCGCCCAGTCCGGCATGTGGAATACCGGGAAGACCTGGGTCGCGACCTCGATCAGCAGCCAGCCGACCACGGCGTAGGCTACCGCCACGCGATAGACGTGCCGACGCTTGAGTTCGTGCCAGAAACCCCTGGTGGCCATGCGTGCTGCGCCCCTCAGTGGGCCGGACCCTGTCCGCCCAGTGCCGGCTGGCATTGTGGCACGCGCGATGGGCCGATGCAGGTGTCAAGCCGGGTCGCGAACGACCACGGGCTGTTGACCATGGATGGCAGCCGAGTCGCCGGCAGGCTGACTCTTCCTATTGATCCCGCGCGACTTGCAGCCCCGCCGCCGACTGGCTGACCGGCATCACCTCGATGCGATTGATGTTGAGGTGCGGGGGAAGATTGGCGATCCACCACAAGGTATCGGCGATGTCTTGCGGCGTGATTGGATGCGCGGCGTGGTACATCTTGTCGGACGCGGTCTGGTCGCCGCCGGTGCGCACCAGCGTGAACTCGGTTTCGGCCATGCCGGGTTCGACCGAGGTTACGCGCACGCCGGTGCCGTGCAGGTCGGTGCGCAGGCCGAGCGAGAACTGGGTGACGAACGCCTTGGTGGCGCCGTACACATTGCCGCCTTTGTACTGATAGGTGCCGGAGATCGAACTGATGTTGACGATCGCGCCGCGGCGCTCGATCAGCTTCGGCAGCAGCAGGCGCGTGAGCGTGGCAAGTGCCGTGACGTTGGTGTCGATCATTTGGCGCCACTGCGCAAGGTCGGACGCTTGCGCGGGCGACGTGCCGAGCGCCAGGCCGGCATTGTTGACCAGCACGTCGATGTTGCGGAAGCCTTCCGGCAGCGAGTCGAGCGCCTGGCGCATCGCGGTCTCGTCGCGGATGTCGAACGCGCAGGCGTGCACGGCGTCGGAACCGAAGCGGTCGGTCAGATCCGCGAGGCGTTCGGCGCGTCGTGCGCAGGCGATGACGCGCCAGCCGCATTCCGCGAATTTCGCCGCGATCGCGGCGCCGAATCCGGCGGAAGCGCCGGTGATGAGGATGGTTTTTCTAGTCATTGATTGCTTTGAGGCCACGAAAATTCAGTATGGCGATGTTCTCACAAGCCGTCATTCCGGGGCTGTTTCCTGCGCAGAGCGCGGAAACAGAACCCGGAATCCAACTTGATCGTTCGTGCTTAAGCAACCAGAAAAATCAAAATGGATTCCGGGTTCGCCACTTCGTGCCGTCCCGGAATGACGAGATGGTCTTCCCGAGTCCCGAGTCCCGAGTCTCACTTTTCCTTCAGCGGAATCGCGTGGATGCCTGCGCCGGAAAGCTGCTTCTGCACGTCCTGCAACTGGGTGGCCGAGGCGAATGGTCCGATCCGCACCCGGTTCCAGACCTGCCCATCGAGCGTTACGGTCTGCACGTGCGCGGTGAAGCCTTGCAGGGCCAACTTGGCCTTCATGGCCTCCGCATCACTGGCGCTCGGAAACGCGCCGACCTGCAGTACGTAACCGCCTGGCGAAGGGGAAGTGGCGGTCTCGCTGGTCGGCGCGGATGCACTCGCGTTGTTGGCGGCCGCGGCCTTCTGCTGCTCGGCCTTGGCCATCGCGGATAGCTCCGCGTTCGGGATCACGACTTCCTTCTCGGGCAATACCTTGTAGAAGTCGAACTGCGATGCGCTCGACGCCGCGCTGCTGCCGGCGATGCCGGGTGAGCTGCCCTTCTCGGCAACCGCGTCCGGATTGGGCTGCGGCTGATCGTTGCGGCGCAGGCTGGGAAGATGTCCGCTCCACACCACGATCGCACACAGCACGATACCGACGACCACGCCGGCCAGGAACAAACCCCAGCCCGGAACGCCCGAACCACCACTGCGTACAGCCTGTCTGCCGTTGCGTTGATTTGCCACTGTCATCCTCGTGCGGCCCGTCCACAGGTCGCGTCAAATATCGAAAAGGAGCCACTGCCTTGCATTATCCCCGGACCCGGCTTCGCGGGAACGAAGTTTCGGCGCGCGAACTGCGCGGCCCGGCGATGCAGGTCACATCGACTCGGGCGCCGAAACCCCGAGCATCCCGAGCCCGTTGGCAATCGCCTGCCGGGTCGCATACGCCAGCGCCACCCTCGCGTTGCGCAAACCCTCGTCGTCGACCAGGAATTGTTCGGCGTTGTACCAGACGTGGAAGGCGCCGGCCAGTTCGCGCAGGTATTGTGCCAGCAGATGCGGCTCGAAATTTCCGGCCGCGGTGGCGACGATCTCCGGAAAGCGCGAGATCTCGACCATCACGTCGCGCGCGGGTCCGCTTTGCAGTCGGTCGAGGTGCTTCAACGCGTCGTGCTGCTCGAACACGATGGATCGCTCGTGCATCTGGCGGTGCACCGAACATACGCGCGCATGCGCATACTGGATGTAGTACACCGGATTGTCGTTGGTCTGGGAGCGCGCCAGGTCGATATCGAATACCAGTTGCGAGTCGCTCTTGCGCGCGACCATGAAATAGCGAGTGGCGTCGAGGCCCGCCATCTCGACCAGGTCGCGCAACGTCACATAGCTGCCGGCGCGTTTGGAAATCTTCACTTCCTCGCCGCCTTTCATCACCGTCACCATCTGGTGCACGACGTATTCCGGCCAGCCCTTCGGGATGCCGATGTCGAGCGCCTGCAGGCCCGCGCGGACCCGCGCCAGCGAGCCGTGGTGGTCGGCGCCCAGTTCGGTGATCGCGCGCTTGTAGCCGCGATCCCACTTGGAGAGGTGATAGGCGACGTCCGGCACGAAATACGTGTAGGTGCCGTCGGACTTGCGCATCACGCGGTCCTTGTCGTCGCCGAAATCGGTGCTGCGCAGCCACAGCGCACCTTCGTCCTCGTAACAATGCCCCTGCTGCGCGATGCGGTCCACCACACGCTGTACCGCGCCCTCGGAGTACAGCGACGACTCCAGGAAATAGGTGTCGAACTCGACCCCGAACACGCGCAGGTCCTCGTCCTGCTCGCGGCGCAGCCACGCCACCGCGAAATCACGAATCGCATCGAGGTCGTCCAAATCCTGCTTGGCGGCGACACGGTAGCCGCCGGCCTCGGGCCCCGCCTCGGCGACGTCGTCGCGGGCCAGTTCGCGGGTGTATTCACGGTTGTAGTCACCGCGGGGGTGGCCCGACTCCACCGCCACCCCACCTGCATAGTCGCGGGCGATGTCGCCGATGTAATTGCCGCGGTAGCCGTCGGCCGGCCAGCGCGGGTCCTCGGGTTGGATGCCCTTGAGACGCGCCTGTACCGACAGCGCGAGGTTGTGGATCTGCGCCCCGGCATCGTTGTAGTAGTACTCGCGATAAACCTTCCAGCCCGTCGCCGAATGCAACCTTGCCAAAGAGTCGCCGATCGCGGCGGCGCGGGCGTGGCCGACGTGGAGGGGTCCGGTCGGGTTGGCCGATACGAATTCGACGCCCACGGCACGACCATTCCCGATCTGGCTGTGGCCGTACTGGGCCCCTTGGTGGAGGACGCGGCGGATCGCCTCGTGCCAGGCAGCATCGGACATGAAAAAGTTGATGAAGCCCGGTCCGCCGATTTCAACCCGCGCGACGAGTTGGCTGTCGGGCAGGGCGCCGATGATCTCCGCGGCGACATCCCGAGGCTTGCGACCCTGCGTCCGGGCGAGCAACAACGCCACGTTGCATGCGAAGTCGCCGTGTTCGCGCGAACGCGTACGCTCGATCACGAAATCGGGGGTAGCGAGGTCGCTCGCCCCTTCGCGGTGCAGGCTTTCGAGTGCACGCAGCAGCAGGGAACTCAGGACATCTTTCACGGGCGTGGCGATCGCGGGCAGCGATGGCCATCGTAGCGCAGCCGATGGCGCCGACCAAATTCCAGGGCTGTGGATAACTTGGTGGATAGCCGTTCTCCGGATCATTGCGGAATGGCCCTCGGCGCGGCGTTAGGCAACCAGTCAGCCAAGGAACATATTCTATATCAACAAGTTACTGATCGTTTAACGAAAGAACAATAAAAGCAGCGGCCAAACGCTTGTGGGAGCGTGTTGTGAATAACTGGGGAAGCGGTGCGTGCTGGATGTCAAGAGGCCGAGTCCGGGCCACTCCATGGTGCCGCCGTCAGATCAGTCCGCGCGCCGCCATGGAAGTGGGTTCGCCGGCGCCGATCACCAGATGGTCGAGCACCCGGACGCCGACCAACTGCAGGGCGTCGCGGAGTTGATGGGTAATGTTGCGATCCGCCGCGGAGGGTTCGGCCACCCCGCTCGGATGGTTGTGCGCGAGGATCACCGCCGCCGCGTTGTGCTTCAGCGATGCGCGCACCACTTCGCGGGGGTGCACCGATGCGCCATCCAGGGTGCCGCGGAACAGTTCCTCGAACGCCAGCACCCGATGGCGGTTGTCCAGGAAAAGGCAGGCGAATACTTCGTAGGGTTTGTGGGCGAGCTGGGCCTTCAGAAACGCGGCACTGTCGCGGGGGCTGGTCAGCGCCGGGCGCGCGGTGAGTTCTTCTCCGAGACAGCGCCGCGCGAGTTCGAGTGCGGCGGTGAGGCGCGCGCGTTTGGCGGACCCGAGCCCTGGCGCGGCCAAGTCGCTCGTGAGCAGGGCGGACAGGCTCCCCGCCTGCAGCAGCAGCGCACGTCCCATGTCGACGGCGCTGGTGCCGCGGATGCCGCTGCCCAGCAGGATCGCCAGCAGTTCGGCCGCGGTGAGCGCGGCGGCACCACGCGTCAGGAGCTTTTCACGTGGGCGTTCGTCCACGGGCCAATCCTTGATGGTCATTTCCATCGATCCTTGTTTGCGAGTTCCATTCGCGAGGCTCACTGCGCCCGGGGCGAACGGTTTGTACTTCAAATCAGACCACTACGGAGTACGTTGTTGCAGCGGCGCATCCGGGCGAATCCGGTAAGCTAGCCGCTTGTCGTCCTGTCAGCGGATTCCGACGTGAACGCCAGCGAACATCGCCACGTGCTGCTCGGGGTCTCGGGCGGCATCGCCGCATACAAGGCTTGCGAAGTGGTGCGGCGCCTGCGCGATGCCGGCGCGGAAGTGCGGGTGGTCATGACGGCGGCAGCGGAGCGCTTCGTGAGCGCACTGACCTTCCAGGCGCTGTCAGGACAGCCGGTGCGCAGTGGACTCTGGGACGAAGCCGCAGAGATGGGCATGGGACATCTGGAACTCGCCCGCTGGGCCGACGCAGTCCTGGTTGCGCCGGCTTCGGCGGACACGCTGGCGAAGCTTGCGCATGGCTTGGCCGACGACCTGCTCTCCACACTGTGCCTCGCCGCGACCGCGCCGCTGGCGGTGGCACCTGCGATGAACCACCGGATGTGGCTGCACCCCGCCACCCAGGCCAATGTCGCCACCCTGCGCCAGCGCGGCGTGGCGGTGCTGGGGCCCGCCAACGGTCCGCTCGCGGAGGGCGAGTCCGGTCCCGGACGGATGCTCGAACCGCAGCAACTGGTGCAGGCTTTGCTGGCGCCGGATGAAACGAATGGTGCATGATCGTGTCGTGTCGATGATGGTCGGGGGTCGGCTGCGTGAAATCGTCTGAACGGGCGGTAGGGGCGTTGGCTGGTCTGCGGGTGGTCGTGACTGCCGGGCCGACCTACGAGGACATCGATCCGGTGCGTTTCCTCGGCAACCGCAGCTCCGGCAAGATGGGCTTCGCCCTCGCGGCAGCCGCATCGCTCGCGGGGGCGGAAGTCACGCTGATTGCGGGACCGGTGGCGCTGGCGACGCCCGCAAAGGTTGCCCTGCGCGTCGACGTGCGAAGTGCGCTGCAGATGCGCGATGCGGTGCTGGAAGCCGTGCGCGACGCCGACATCTTCATCGCCACCGCGGCGGTCGCCGACTGGCGGGTCGCCGAATACTCGGCGCGCAAGATCAAGAAGAGTCCAGGCGGCGCGCCGGTACTGGATCTCGTCGAGAATCCGGACATCCTCGCCGAGGTCGCCGGCCGCGAGCCGCGTCCGTTCGTGGTCGGCTTCGCCGCCGAAACCGACCAACTCGCGGACAACGCGCGCGCAAAGCTCGTCCGCAAGAAGCTCGACATGCTGGCGGCCAATCGCGTCGACGAACACGTCGGGATCGGCGTCGACGACAATGCCGTCGAGTTGTTCTGGCCAGGCGGCAGCGAGGCATTGCCGCGTGATTCCAAGGTCGAACTCGCGAGAACACTGATGGACCGCATCGCCCGGCTCTTCCACGCGCGGAATGACACATGAGCCCGAGCCTGCCCGGCAGCTTGGTCGCGGTGGACCTGAAGCGCCTCGACGCGAGGCTCGGCGACAGCATTCCGCTGCCCGCCTACGCGACCGACGGCAGTGCCGCGATGGATCTGCGCGCGGCGCCAGAGGACGACATCGTGCTGGCGCCGGGCGACAGCTCGCTGGTCCCCACGGGGCTGGCGATCCACATCGCCGATCCCGCCTGGTGCGCGCTGATCCTGCCGCGTTCAGGGCTCGGCCACAGGCACGGGCTGGTGCTCGGCAACCTTACCGGGCTGATCGATGCCGATTACCAGGGCCCGCTGATGATTTCCTGCTGGAACCGCGGCAACCTGCCGTTTACCATCCGGCCTGGGGACCGCATTGCCCAATTGCTGGTGGTGCCGGTGGCGCGCGTGGCGTGGCGCATTGTCGATGAATTCGCAGCGAGTGGACGCGGCGTCGGGGGATTCGGCTCCACCGGAGTCGGGTGACGACATGGAAAACGAATCGGCGGTCAGGAAAAGTCCCAACGTGCACGCCGCGGCACGGGCGGTGCGTGCGCGCCTCAGCCTGCGCCGCGGGATCGCGGAAGTTGCGGCCGATGTCGTCCTCGCGCTGGGCACCCTGCTGGTGCTGTTCGGTTTGTTCATGGGCTGGCAGACCTGGCAGATCACCCGTCAGTCGGGCGCCACGCAGGCGCTGGCCCTGGGCAAGCAGGAGGCCGCGCAGAAGATCACCGCGATCGTCGCCGACAAGCGCGCGGAAGTCGCGCGGGCGCTCGCGCAACCGGCGGTGGTCGCGCAACTCGCGGCCGGCGGTGGCCCTGAGGCGCTGGCCTCCGCCGCGAAACGGGTCCAGGCAGCCATCGATGGCGCGCCGACGGTGACCCTGTACAGCGCACAGTTGAACGAAGTGCTGCATGGCAACCTGCAGCAGCTCGGATATGCGCGCGCGGCGCAATTGATGTCGGCGCTGAGCGACGATGCGCTCGGCCCTGCCCAGTCCCCCGTTACGCACATCTTGAGCGTGGCCGGCCCCATCGTCGGTCCGGACGGCAGTGTGCTGGCATATGCAACCGTCGACTTCCGCGATTCGCTGTTGCGCATCGCGATGCACACGCGGCAGTTCAGTGCGGGACGGCTCGAGCTGCGCCAGACCGGCAAGTCCGGCGATGTCCTGCTCGACAGCGTCGGCGAGCGTGGCCCGTCCTTGAACGATGATGCGGGCGTCGGCATTCCGCATAGCTTGTTCGTCATCACCTCGGCGCCGCCCGACTACTGGTTGCCCATCACCCGTTCGCTCATCGCCGCACTGGCGCTCACCGTGGTCGCGCTGCTCGTCGGCGTCGTGTTGCTGTGGTGGCGGCCGCGCCTCCGTGCGCGCCTGGGTGGCGCGCTGTTGGCGGAGGAACCGGCATTGGCCGACGTCATCGCGGCGGCGCCCCGTCCAGCGGCGCTCGAGCCGAAGCCGAAGGCGGAGCCGCAGCAGGCGGCGGCAAAGTCCACGACCACTCCCGCGCAGCACGACGACGCGCTGCCGGACCGCGGGATCTTCCGCGCCTACGATATCCGCGGCGTAGTCGGAAAGACGCTGAGTGCCGGGGTCGCGCGCCAACTCGGGCGCGCGATTGGCAGCGCCGTCCGCGACAAGGAGCTGTCCGAGATCGTGGTGGGGCGCGATGGCCGCCTCTCCGGACCCGAACTTTCCGATGCGCTGATCGAAGGGCTGCGCGCGGCGGGCGTGGACGTGATCGACATCGGCGCGGTGCCCACTCCGGTCAGCTATTTCGCCGCCTACCAGCTCAATACCGGCTCGTGCGTGTCGGTGACCGGCAGCCACAACCCGCCCGACTACAACGGTTTCAAGGTCGTGATCGGCGGAGAAACGCTGGCCGAGGATGCGATCCAGGACTTGTACCGGCGCATCGTCGAGGGGCGCCTCGCCGAAGGCGAAGGCAGTCTGCGGCAATTCGACGTCACGCCCGAATACGTCGAGCGCATCGCCTCCGATATCCAGACCGGGCGCGCACTGAAGGTCGTGGTGGACTGCGGCAACGGCATCGCGGGCAACACCGCCCCGGGCGTCGTGCACGCGATCGGCTGCGAACCGGTGCCGCTGTATTGCGACGTTGACGGTACGTTCCCGAACCATCACCCCGATCCGTCTGAACCGGCGAACCTCTCGGACTTGATCCTGACGGTACAGAAGACCGGCGCCGACCTCGGGCTCGCCTTCGATGGCGACGGCGACCGCCTCGGCGTGGTAACCAAGGACGGCGAAATCGTCTACCCCGATCGAGTGCTGATGCTGTTCGCGCAGGATGTCCTTACGCGCAATCCCGGCGCGACAATCCTGTACGACGTGAAATGCACGGGGCACCTGCAGCCGCTGATCCTGCAGGCCGGCGGCAGTCCGCTGATGTGGAAGACCGGCCATTCGCTGATCAAGGCGAAGATGAAGGAGACCGGCGCGCAGCTCGCCGGCGAGATGAGCGGGCACTTTTTTTTCCGCGAGCGCTGGTACGGCTTCGATGACGGCGTGTACGCGGCCGCACGATTGCTGGAAATCCTGGCCGACGATCCGGAAGGACGCACGCCGGAGCAGATTTTCGCGACGCTGCCGAAAGGTGTTT
This sequence comes from Rhodanobacteraceae bacterium, assembly GCA_050737935.1. Classification (GTDB taxonomy): domain Bacteria; phylum Pseudomonadota; class Gammaproteobacteria; order Xanthomonadales; family Rhodanobacteraceae; genus 66-474. Next base: position 2,628 of record JBOHYO010000054.1, on the reverse strand, counting down.
CGACACCGGAGCTGCACATCCAGATGGAGGAGGGCCAGAATCATCCCTTCATCGCGCGCTTCCGCGAAGCCGCGCAGTTCGAGGGCGCGCGCATCACCAACATCGACGGGCTGCGCGCCGACTGGCCCGACGGCTGGGGTCTGGTGCGCGCCTCCAATACCACGCCGGTGCTGGTGCTGCGCTTCGACGCCGACAACGCCGATGCGCTGAAGCGCATCCAGGACGCATTCCGCACGCAGATCCTGGCATGCGACAGCACGCTCACGCTGACGTTCTGACGGGCTCGCGTTGCTCACCGGAAAGGGGAAGTCGTTCGCTTCGCGACCGGGAAAGACGCCCCTTCGGCGCTGCAAAGAGCAAAGAAGAACGCGTGAATTTGCCGTTCCGCCTTTACTCTTCGCAGGGCGCGTAGCGCCCGGCTTCACTCTTTGCTGCTCTCATTCACCCTTTGCAGGTCGCGCAGCGGCCGACTTCACTTCGCCTCAGGATGACGGCGGCGTGGCGCCCGAGTACTTCACCGCCTGTGCGCCGGTGATCGGCCCGGCGACATGTGCCTGGTCGCTGATGTAGAGCTTGACCGGGCGTTCGAAGGTGAGCGGGCCGTTCACGGTGGCGCCTGGGCCGATCACGATCTGCGGCACATTGTCGCTGTTGAAATGGATACCGAACACGCCTTTGTCGTTCGGCTTTTTCACCTTGATGCCGCCGTCGATCACGGCGTTGCCGGTGACGTCGATGTCACCATTGACGGTGGTGATGCCCTGGCCGATGTGCGCGCCGTCCACGGTGATATGGCTGTTGACGTTGGTCAGTGACCCCTTGACGGTTGAACCTGCCTCGAGATTGAGCGCGCCGTTGACCGCCGTCACATCGCCGGAAACCGTGGCGCCGGTTTGCAGGGTGATCGCGCCGTTGACGGTGTCGACGCTCCCGGCGCTGGCGTGGGGGCTGAGCGTGACATGGCCGTTCACGGTGCTGACCTCGCTGGCCTGCGCGCCTTCGGCGAGTTCGACCGAACCGTTGACGGTGGATGCCTTGTCAGCCTTGGCCTTCGGCCCGATGTGCACGGAGCCGTTCACGGTAGTCGCGTCGGAAACGCTGGAACCTGCGGCGACGTCAACCGAGCCGTTCACGCCGCTCACGCATGCGGTGAGCGCCAGCGGCAGGGCTGCGAAGATGGCGAAAGCGTAGGTGCAAAAACGTGCGGATCGCATGGGAGTCTCCTGCGGGGTGCGCGTGGTCCGGTAGTGATCGTGCCTGACTATTACGGTGTTGCCAATAGGCCCAACGTCATCCGTGACTTCCGGCTCATCAAGGTGCGGTCATCCCCGACCGGTGTCCCTCGGCGACCTGCGCAATTGCGCTTTTCTTGACCTGGAGCCACAAGAACGGACATCCATGCCCGACTGCTCAGAATAGCCGCTTCGAACCAGGCATTCGTTAGAATGAGTCGATTTTCCGAATGAGCGATGCCATGCACTCCCTCGTGATGATTCGCCATGGCCAGTCGCTATGGAACCAGCAGAACCGTTTCACCGGCTGGGTCGACATCGACCTCTCCGAACAGGGCCGCCGCGAGGCTCGCGAAGCCGGCGAATTGCTGAAGCGGGAAGGCTACGCCTTCGACATCGCGCACACCTCGGTGCTGACACGGGCGGTGCATACCCTCTGGGGCGTCCAGGACGCGATGGACCTCGCCTGGCTGCCGGTGGTCACCGACTGGCGGCTGAACGAACGCCACTACGGCGCGCTGGCCGGCCTCAACAAGGCGGAGGTTGCCGCCAGACACGGCGACGAGCAGGTGCACATCTGGCGCCGCAGTTACGACGTGCCGCCGCCGCCGCTGGACCCGGCGGACAATACCTTCGCCCACGACCCGCGTTATGCCAAGCTCGAACCCGCGCAAATCCCGCTGACCGAGTGCCTGAAGGACACCGTGGCGCGGGTGCTGCCGTACTGGCACGAGGTGCTGGCCCCGGCAATCCGATCGGGCCAGCGGGTGCTGGTGTCCGCGCACGGAAATTCGATGCGGGCGTTGGTGAAATACCTCGACGGCATCTCGGACGGCGACATCACCGGGCTCAACATTCCGAACGGCGTACCGCTGGTGTACCGTTTCGACGACGCGCTGAAACCGGTCGAACATTTCTATCTCGGCGATGCCGATGCAATCGCGGCCAAGGCCGCGGCGGTCGCGAACCAGGGGCGCGCCAACGCGGGCTAAACCGGGGTCAGAGTGCACTTTCGTCGGCGGCTCGAAGGATGCTTGTTGCGTTTGGCCCCCGAAAGTGCACTCTGACCCCGGTTTTACTCCTTCGCGCGGCTCCACGGCCAGGCGACGACGAAGCTCGCGACGCCGATCGCCGCGAGTACGATCGGTGGCCAGATGCCGTAGCGGTCGCCCAGCGCGAACACCAGGCCCGCGCCGACCAGCAGCGCGCCGCCGAACGCGGCGACCAGGATGCGACGCTGGATTTCGCGCTGCAGCACCCGCAGGTGTTCGAGCTCGCGTTCGCCGAACTTCAGCGGCCCGTTGCCGTTGGCGAGCGCTTCGAGCGCATCGTGGATCTTCTCCGGAATCAGCGGCGCGATGCGCAGCCATTCGGGCACGCGCTTCCTGATTTCCCG
>JBOHYO010000053.1:0-7569 GCA_050737935.1 Rhodanobacteraceae bacterium | reverse complement strand
CGATCCAGAGAAGGAGGCTTGCGATGGCAAGTCCAGGCAAGTTGTGTCAAGGGCTCCAGAGCTGTGGCAGTGGAATGGGTCTGGCGGGCGGCGTACACCCGTACTGGCGGCGGTTGCCGCTCGCTGTCGTCGCGGCGCTCGGGACGGCAGCCGTGCTGCTGCCGTCGCTCGCGGGCGCGCAGTCGAACGCGCCGTCGCAAACCACGACGCCACAGTCGACGCCACAGTCGACGCCACAGTCATTGCCGACCGTGGTGGTCACTGGGACACGGATCCCCGAACCCGAATTCGACGTGCCGGCCTCGATCAGCGTCGTGACGAACAAGGAAATACGCTCGGGTCCGCCCGGGACGAATCTCGCGCAAACACTGGCGCGGGTGCCGGGCCTGGTCGCGCAAAACCGCCAGAGCCTCGCCCAGGACCTGCAACTTTCGCTGCGCGGCTTCGGTGCGCGCGCTTCGTTCGGTGTGACGGGGATCCGACTGCTGGTGGATGGATTGCCGTACTCGGATCCCGATGGGCAGGGCCAGACCGACCCGTTCGACCTCGCTGCGGCCGAGCGCGTCGAGGTGTTGCGCGGTCCATTCTCGGTGCTCTACGGCAACGCCGCCGGTGGCGTCATCCAGGTCTTCACCAAGGACGGTCCCGCGCAGCCCGAGGTCGGCGTAAACACGATGGTCGGCAGTTACGGCACCGTGGAGAACCAGCTCAACGCCGGCGCCACGGCGGGCCCAATCAATTACATGGCCAACGTGTCGTCGTTCCAGACCGACGGCTATCGCGAACACAGCGCGGCGAAGCGCGATCACTTCTACGGCAAGTTGGGTTACGAGCCCAGCGACAACGCGTCGCTGACCTTCATCTTCAACGCCGAAAACCAGCCCTTCGCGGAAGACCCGTCGGCGCTGAATGCACAGCAGGTGGCGGAGGATCCGCGACAAGCCGTTTCGCGGGTGTTCCAGTTCGGCTCCGGTGAATTCCATCGCCACCGCGAAGGTGGCGTGGTGTACGAGCAGAAACTCGGCGAGCACGATCGGCTGCAGGCCACCGCATGGTTGGGCAGCCGGCGCGTGGTGCAGTTCCTGCCCTTCAGTGGCGACAGCCCACTGTCGGGTGGCGCGGTGATCGACCTCGACAACAACGCCGGCGGTGGCAGCGCGCATTGGACGCATGACGCCACGTTTGCCGGTTTTCCGCTGACAACGACCGCGGGGGTCGATTACCAGCGCCTGCACGAACGGCGCAAGGGCTTCGTCAATGACGACGGCAGCAAGGGTCCGCTTGCCCGCAACGAGGATGACATCCTTGCGCGGCTAGGTGCATATGCGCAGACGCAGTGGGTGCTGGGACGCTGGCAGGTGATCGGCGGCGTCCGCCAGTCCCGCGTAACCTTCAAGGTCGACGATCACTTCATCACCGACGTGGATCCCGATGACAGCGGCAGCCAGGACTTTTCGCAGGCCACCGGCTTTGCCAGCGTACTCTACGCGCTGACGCCGACGGTCAATGCGTATGCGAGTTTCGGCAGGGGGTTTGAAACGCCATCGTTTGCCGAACTCGCCTATCGCCCGGATGGCACTTCCGGTCTCAACTTCGATCTGCAGCCGAGTACCAGCAACAACTACGAAGCGGGCATCAAGGCTGATTTCGGGCTCCAGGGCAAGCTGCGACTGGCGCTGTACAAGATCGACACCGCCAATGAAATCGTCACGGCGGCGTCCGCGAATGGCCGGTCAACATTCCGGAACGCCGGCAGCACGATCCGCAAGGGCATCGAGCTGAGCCTGCAGAACGACCTCGGTGGTGGCTTGCACGGTTACCTCGCGTGGACCTGGCTGCAAGCGGATTTTGCCGCGGGACCCTTCGCAGGCAAGCGCCTGCCGGGCATCCCACGCACCACGCTCTATGGCGAATTGAATTGGACCTATGCGCCCATCGGGTTTTATGCGCTCGCGAGCGCACAGTTGCGCACCCGTGTTTTTGCCGATGACGAGAACGCGCAGGCCGCCCCCAGCTACGTGGTCGCCAACATGGAAGCCGGATTCGGCCAGCAGAACGCGGGCTGGCGCTTCCGCGAATTCGCGCAGCTCAACAACGCATTCGACCGCCATTACATCGGCGCGGTCGTGGTGGACGCCACCAATGGCCGCTTCTTCGAACCGGAGCCGAACCGCAACTGGCTGGTGGGAGTGAATGCCAGTTACAGCTTCTGAGCGTTGAACTGGCGCAGCCGAACCAGCGCCCGGCGGCGGCAGTTCGCAGCGCATCTTGTGCAGGATGCAAAGGCAAGCCGTGCCGACAGGCCCCAACCTCCGGATAAACTGCCCCCTTCAGGAGGTCACGCATGAATGGTCGCAGGACGGTTTTTTTCATTTCCGACTCCACCGGGATCACTGCCGAAACCATCGGCAATTCGATCCTCGCGCAGTTCGAGGGCGTGGCGTTCGAAGGCCACCGCCTGGCGTTCGTCGATACGCCGGACAAGGCCCGCGCGGCGGCGTTGCGGATCAAGACGATTTATGCGCAGAACGACGAGCGGCCGATCGTGATCAACACCGTGGTCGACCCGCAGTTGTGCGAGATCATTGCGCAATCGGGTGCACTGATGATCGACGTCATGGCGCCGTTCATCGGCACGCTGGAGCTGGAACTCGGCACGCGCCGTTCGGGCGCGGTCAACCGCTCGCATGGCTTGGTCAACTTCAGCGAATACGAGGCGCGCATCGACGCCACCAACTACGCGCTGGCGCACGACGATGGCGTCAATATCGATTACAGCCAGGCGGACGTCGTGCTGGTCGGTGTGTCACGGGTCGGCAAGACCCCAACGTGCCTTTACATGGCGCTGCACTATGGCGTGAAGTCCGCCAACTACCCGCTGACCGACGAGGACCTGGAACGCGACCGGCTGCCGAAGATTCTGGCGGCGTGCCGCGACCGCTTGTACGGACTCACGATCGAACCCAATCGTCTCGCGCAGGTGCGCGAAGCGCGGCGGCCCGGCAGTGCCTATGCGAAGCTCGAGCGCTGCAAGCGCGAGCTCGCGATCGCGGACCAGATCTTCCGCGCAGAGAACATCCCATCCCTCAATACCACCCACACCTCGATCGAGGAAATCGGCAGCAAGATCCTGGCGCACCTCGGCATCGAGCGGCACATGTTCTGAACGGTGTGCGGCTGGCGCCGTTGGGTGGCGCCATGGATCGAACCGGTATATGCCGACATTGGCCGTGGGTGCGTCTCCCCGGGGAACTGATTGCAACTTTGGACGGCAAGGACTACGATCCGGCGCGCACGCCCGGGACGGACCGTTCCCGCACGCGCAGGGGTTGGCGTAACGGCCTGAGACTGGGGGAAGGGGGTCGAGATGAGTACGTCATGTGCGTGCGCGCCTGGGCGCCCGGTGCGATCGCCGGCCCGATTGTTCGGAATTTTTCCTGGTTGTCTCGTGTAGACGGCGTGCTTGCGCTCGCCGGCCCGAGATCGTGGCTTTTCGTTCGGAGCGCATAAACAATAACAAGGAACTCGGGCATGAACGGTAATCGCAAACGCGCGCTCGCGCTGGCCGTGGCAGCCGCAATCGTTGCCACGGCGCCCATTTACCTGACCGCCTGCGGGGGAGGCGGTGGCAACAGCGCGGTTCGTCCAACGACCATCCCGCCCTCGCCCCCGCCGCCTCCACCACCACCGCCGCCGCCACCACCGCCACCGCCGCCGCCACCGCCGCCGCCAGCGTCGTTCAATATCTGGGCACCGATTTCCGCCCAGGCACCCGGTGGCAACGGCACGTGGTCAACAACTTCGGCCACCTGGACCGACGCCGACGGCGATGGCCCAGCACCGATGTCGCCGCAACCCGGCTCCGCGACATTCAAGGGTACGTCGGGCATCGCGACGGTGGACGACAGCACGGGTGGCGTCAGCGTCACCGGGATGCATTTTGCGGTCGACGGCTACATGCTGTTCGGGGACGCGTTGAAGTTGGTCGGTAGCAGCGGCAACCCGGTCACAATAGATGTAGGCGACGGCACTTCCGGCAGTGTCGGCTACACGACCATCATCAACAACGTGTTGACCGGCGACGATGGTCTGGTCAAGACCGATTTCGGCAGGCTTGTGCTTGCCGGAAACAACACGTACAGCGGTGGCACCACGATCACCGCCGGTACTTTGCAGATTGGCAATGGAAGCGCTACGGGCGCGATTGTCGGTGATGTGACGAACAATGCCTCGCTGGTGTTCGATCGCGGCGACTCGCTGACATACGCCGATGTGATTTCCGGCACCGGCTCGCTCGCGCAGGCAGGCGTGAACACGCTGACGTTGACCGGGGCGAATACATACAGCGGCGGCACCACGATCGATGCAGGCACGTTGCAGATTGGAAATGGTGGCACCAGCGGGTCGATCATCGGCGACGTAATTGACAACAGTTCGTTGGTGTTCGATCGCAGCGATGCCGTCACTTACCCTGGCGTGATTTCCGGTATCGGTAATCTGTCGCAGAGCGGTACGGGCACGTTGACGCTTACGGGCACGAATACGTACACCGGTGTAACCAATGTCAACTACGGTACATTGGCGCTGGTTGGTAACGGCAGTATCGCGGAATCCAACATCGTTCAAATTAACAATGATGATGGCGTCTTCGACATATCCGGGACGACCGGTGGGGCCGAGATCACGATGTTGCTGGGCTATGGGTCTGTAGAGCTTGGTGGAAAGACATTGACGTTGACGGATCAGGCTGGCTTTCCGTTTGACGGCACCATCAGTGGCACGGGTGGTGTTTCGCTTCTTAGCGGGAAGTTGGTGCTGACCGGCGCGAATACCTATAGCGGTCTCACTACGATCGGCTCGAATGCGACACTTCAGGTGGGCGATGCGAACACCGGCGCTTCAATCGTAAGCGATGTATTGGACGACGGAACACTTGAGTTCCTGAATAGCGATGACGTGGTTTTCAGCGGAGCCATTTCTGGCAACGGCTCATTGATCGTCCCCGGCGCGGGCAATCTTACGCTGACCGGCAACAACACTTTCAGTGGGGGGCTCACGATAGTGGGCGCGGGTACGCTGGTGGTTTCCAACGATGAGAATCTCGGTGCAGCTGACGGCAGCATCACGCTAGAAGCCAGGCTCGAAACTGCCGGCTCGTTTACGTTGGAACAGACCCTCACCTTGGATCCAGGCAGCGTGATCCAAACGGATGCCAGTACGATGCTGACCATCCCCAACGCAATCGGTGGCATTGGAGCACTCGCGAAAACCGGCGCCGGTACGCTGCTGTTGACTGGCGACAACACCTATCTGGGCGGCACTACGATCAGCGCAGGCACGTTGCAAATCGGCAACGGTGGCACCAGTGGTTCGATTGCTGGGGTCGTCACGGACAACGGTTCTCTGGTGTTTGACCGCAGCGATGCGGTGATTTACGGTGACTTCATTTCCGGAACTGGTTCGGTGACGCAGGCCGGCACGGGCACGTTGACGCTGACTGGCACCAATGTGTACTGGGGGGGCACCAACATAGTTGCCGGCGTGCTGCAGGTATCCAGCGATGCCAATCTGGGTTTGACGACTGGCAAAGTTTTGATCGACGACGGCACCTTGCGCGCAAGTGGATCGTTTGTGTCGTCGCGTGAAATTGACATCCAAGGAACTGCGTCTATCGATACCGTTGGCAATTCGCTCACGTTATCAGGCGACATCAACGGGAGTAATCCGGGACAAGGTACTTTGGTGAAGCAAGGAGCCGGCACGTTGATGATGACAGCTGGCTTCACTGAGGTCCCTGATTACAAATTGATCAAGATCGATGCCGGGACGCTTGCTGTGTCCGGTGAGGTCTACTTGAATGGTCAGGATCTGAACGTCGCGAGCGGCGCCACATTTGACGTTTCGCAGTTGACCGCGCCCCCCGCTGTTTCCACCCTCAACGGTGACGGTACGGTGGCGGTTGGAAGCGGGGTTTTCAACATCGATGGTGGCGCCCCGTGGACTTTCGGCGGCGTGATTACCGATGGGGGCATTGGTGGTGGCAGCGGCGGCGGATTGTTACTGCAGCCAGACGTCACAGGCACGTTGACCGGCGTGAATACGTATACCGGAGAAACCATTATCAGCAGCGGCACGCTGGCGCTGGCTGGCAACGGCAGCATCGCCAATTCCAGCGTTGTTTCACTTAATTACAGCGACGGCGCGTTTGATATTTCGGGTACGACCAGCGGCGCGACGATCAATGATATTTCGGGTGTCGGATCGGTGGTGCTAGGTGGAAAGACGCTGACCGTGAGCAATGCTTCTTCGGATGTCAGGGGTGCATTCGTCGGCACGATCAGTGGTGCAGGTGGGCTTGTGCTATCGGGAGGCACGCTCTGGCTGGGCGGCGAGAACACGTACAGTGGAGGGACGACGCTCGACCCGGGGACGGCGTTGTGGGTAGGTTACGGAGAGGGGGGAGGCTCAATCGTTGGCAATGTCGTGGACAATGGTTCGCTGGTATTCAGCGGCGAGTTCGACTCGACCTACGGAGGTGTGATCTCGGGTACGGGTTCGGTGATGCGAGATGGAGCTTTCGGTACCCTGACACTCACTGGTGTCAACACTTATGCCGGTGGTACCACCATTAGAGATGGGATCTTGCATGCCACTGCAGCATTACCTGGTGACGTCACGGTCATAGCTGGCGGCACCTTGGACGGCGGACCAGGCGTAGCTGGTGATCTTTCCAATTCCAGCAGAGTATCTGTCTACGATGGCGACACCACGGTAAGCGGCAGTTACAACCAGGATTCGACGGGAACTCTGGCGGTCAGCCTCGGCAGCAAGCTTGCCGCCACCGGCACGGCGACACTCAACGGCGGCACGCTGGAGGTGACCGGGGCCGACACTGGCTATGTCGCCAACACACACACCGACGTGCTCACCGCAGCCGGGGGCGTGACCGGCACGTTCGCCCAACTGGTCAAGGACAGCGGTGTGGTATTCACGTCCACGACCATCCAGTACGGCCCGAACGAAGTGTGGTTGGACACCACCGGTCTCGACGTCACCGTGGCCGCGGCTGCGATGGGCATCGTCGAGCCGGCCGCGGTGTCGGCGGCCATGCGCGTGCAAGGCGGATTCGAGGCAATCAATGCCACCATGGCCTCCGGAGGCACGCTGTCGTCGGACATCTTGCAAGGTGCCGGTGCCATCCAGCACAGCGCCACGCCGACCGTGGCGCAGGCGACGCTCGAAAGCCTGTCTGGCCAATTGCACGCAGCCAGTGCCGCGATGTTGTTCGACGGCATCGACGCCAGCGGCGACGCGCTGTCCGGGCATTTCGATGATCTCGTGAGCGGGCGAGCCGGCTCCGGCGTCTGGTATGGCGACCTCGGCTGGCAGGGCAACCTGCAGCGCAGCGGTTACGCCGGCGCGAGCTTCCGCAGCAGCGGCGGGATGGCGGGGGCCGACATGCGCATCGGCCAGCACGCGTTGTTGGGCTTTGCGGCAGGACAGAGCCGTGGCTTCGGCCAGCTCGACGCGGCCTGGGACCACAATCGCACCTGGATGAACAACGTCGCG
>JBOHYO010000052.1:0-7266 GCA_050737935.1 Rhodanobacteraceae bacterium | reverse complement strand
GTAGCTCGCGTGACAGCTGGCTGCGTTGTGCAGAATCCTCGGTGTCTTCCGGGGCATTCCTACTGATGGGTTAAAGGTATTGCGTCCCACTCGTTCAAGGCATGCAGCCGATCCTCAAGATGCCTCTCGAACATCTGCTGTATCTCGGGTTGGCAGCTGTCGGCAGCTCACCCCACGATCCGTCCGGCCCGATCTGCCGGGAGGGCGAAGGGCGACCGCCCAGCGAGTTCAGTCAGTAGCGATAGTGATCGGCCTTGTACGGCCCTTCCACCGGCACGCCCAGGTAGTCGGCCTGGTCCTTCGAAAGTTTGGTGAGCTTCACGCCGATCTGTTCCAGATGCAGGCGCGCGACTTCCTCGTCCAGCTTCTTGGACAGGCGATAGACGGTCTTCTCGTACTTGTCCTTGTTCGCCCACAGATCGATCTGTGCCAGCGTCTGGTTCGAGAACGAATTGGACATCACGAACGACGGATGGCCGTGCGCGCAACCGAGGTTGACGAGGCGGCCTTCGGCCAGCAGGTAGATCGAGTTGCCGCTGTCAAAGGTGTACAGGTCGACTTGGGGCTTGATGTTGAGGTGCTTGGCAGTCTTCTGCAGACGATCGACCTGGATCTCGTTGTCGAAGTGGCCGATGTTGCAGACCAGCGCATGGTTCTTCATGCGCTGCATGTGCTCCAGCGTGATCACGTCACGGTTGCCGGTGGTGGTGACATAGATGTCGGCCTGGCCCAGCGTGTCCTCGACGGTCGCGACCTGGAAGCCTTCCATCGCGGCCTGAAGCGCGCAGATCGGATCGATCTCGGTGACGATCACGCGTGCGCCGAAGCCCTTCAGCGAATGTGCGCAGCCCTTGCCGACGTCACCGTATCCGCACACCACCGCGACCTTGCCCGCGACCATCAGGTCGGTCGCGCGCTTGATGCCGTCGGCCAGCGATTCGCGGCAGCCGTACAGGTTGTCGAACTTCGACTTGGTCACCGAGTCGTTGACGTTGATCGCGGGCACCAGCAGCTTGCCGGCTTCCATCATTTGATAGAGGCGATGCACACCCGTGGTGGTTTCCTCGGAAACGCCGCGCCATTCCGACGCGACCTTCTTCCAGAAACCGGGCCGCTCGCTGCGGGTCTTCTTCAGCAGGTCCTTGATGACCTGTTCTTCGTGGTTGGCGCCGGCTTCGTCCACCCACTTGGATCCGTCTTCCATTTCGACGCCCTTGTGGATCAGCAGCGTCGCGTCGCCGCCGTCGTCGACGATGAGCTCCGGTCCTCTCTGGCCCGGGTGCGTCAGCGCATCCAGCGTGCAGTCCCAGTATTCCTCCAGCGTTTCGCCCTTCCAGGCGAACACCGGCACGCCGCTCGCCGCGATCGCGGCAGCGCAGTCGTCCTGGGTCGAGAAGATGTTGCACGACGCCCAGCGCACCGACGCGCCGAGCGCGGTGAGCGTCTCGATCAGCACCGCGGTTTCCTTGGTCATGTGCAGCGAGCCGGTCACGCGCACGTCCTTCAGCGGTTTCTCGGGTGCGTAGCGGGCGCGGATCTGCATCAGGCCCGGCATCTCCTGCTCGGCCATGGTGATGCGTTTGCGGCCGAGTTCGGCCAGCGAAATGTCGCGGACGTTGTAGTCGTGTTTCACGGATTCCTGGGCGACAGCGTTCATGGGTTGGCTCCTGTTGAAAGTCCGGCCATGGATGGCCGATTTTCTTGCAATCGCCGTTGTTGGGAACAATGGCATTGCACGGCGGGCGGGCGCTGTTGCGGTGGACTGCCGAGCCTGACCGGGTTTCGTGAACAGCCCGCACATCGTGCGGGCCCTTGCGGATGGATCCGCAAGCGTTCACGCCGGTTGCAGCGCCCCTCGGCGAAGCTTCCATTATATCCGTTTGTCGCGATGAAAAGATGAATCGCGGTGGGCTGCCGGCGGGCGGCGCTCCGGCGCCAATCCGGATAGGGTGGGATCATCACGACCCGAGATCCGGCGCGTCGCAAGAAGGATCCGTGAACCAGCCCCGCCACCATCCCGATGAGCGCCGCGATGTCGCTTTCGCACCGCAGGACGTGCCCCTGCGCGAGGATGTGCGGGAACTCGGGGCGCTGGTGGGGGAGATGCTGGCCGAACAGGGCGGCGACGCCTTTTTCGAGCGAGTCGAAGAAATCCGCACCGCCGCGATCCGGCGCCGCGTGTCCGGCGCGCCGGTGGATGCACTCGCGTCCATGCTGGCGGGCTCGAAAGCCGAAGCGGCCGGGATGCTGGCGCGGGCCTTTGCGACATGGTTCCAGGTCGTCAACCTCGCCGAGCGGGTGCACCGCATCCGGCGTCGGCGCGATTACCAGAGGTCCGGCGCGGCACCGCAGCCCGAATCGCTGGGCGACGTGCTGGAAACCCTGAAGGCGCGCGGCGTTGGCGCCGACGAGTTGCTGGCGTGCATCGAGCGGCTGGATGTCGAGCCGGTGTTCACCGCGCATCCCACGGAGGCGGTGCGACGATCGTTGCTGGAAAAGGAACAGACCATCGTGCGCGCGCTGATCGATCGCTTCGATACCTCGCGCACGCCGCGCGAGCGCGAGGTCGATCACGAGCGCCTGCGCATGGCGCTGACCGTCGGCTGGCAGACCGCCGATGCGTCGGCCGTGCGGCCCACCGTGCAGGACGAGTTCGAACACATCGGCTTCTACCTCGCCGAATCGTTGTACCGGGTGCTGCCGGTCTTCTACGAATCGTTCGCGCACGAACTGGGCCGCGTCTATGGCATCCACCCGAGGTTGCCCCGCCTGCTGCGCTTCGGTTCGTGGGTGGGCGGCGACATGGATGGCAATCCCAACGTGGGCGCCGACACCCTGGGCGATACGTTGCGAGCCCAGCGGGCGATCGTGCTCGAGCGCTATCGCGACGGCTGCAGGTCCCTCGCACGATTGCTCAGCCAGACCGATGACCGCATCCGCGTGTCCGACGCGGTTCGCGAACGGCTGGAGGAATACCGCAAGCGCCTCCCCGATGCAGCCGCGCGGATCCGCCCCCGTCACGCCAACATGCCGTACCGCTGCCTGCTGACGCTGGTGCGCGCGCGATTGCAGGCCAGCGAGGACGACGCGCCCGATGGCTACAACGGCGCGGACGAGTTCGAGGCCGACGCAGCGCTGATCGCCGACAGTTTGGCTTCGCACAAGGGCGCCAACGCCGGGCTGTTCGCGGTACGCCGGCTGCAGTGGCGCATCCGTACCTTCGGGTTCCATCTGGCGCGCCTGGATGTACGCCAGGATGCGCGGGTCCACGACGACGTGCTGGCCGTGCTGCTGGGCGACGCCGATTGGCGGGAGCGCGATCTCGCCGATCGTGCAGCGCGCTTGCGGCCGCTGGCGGCGGGCGAGGCGCGGTTCGAGGGCAGCGACGACGACGAAGTCGCGCGGATCCGTGCGGTGTTCGCGACCCTGGCGGACGCCCGCGGCCGCTACGGCAGCGGCGCCACCGGACCCTACATCATTTCCATGGCGCGCTCGGCCGCCGATGTGCTGGCGGTACTTGCGCTGGCGCGCCACGGCGGCCTGGTCGAGGACGGCGCGGTGCCGCTGGACGTCGGTCCACTGTTCGAAACCGTCGATGATCTCCGTCACGCCGCGGCCAGCCTGCGCGCACTGCTGGGTGATCCGGTGTACCGCGCGCACCTGTCGGGTCGCGGCGACAACCAGATGATCATGCTGGGCTATTCGGACAGCATGAAGGACGGCGGCATCCTGGCTGCGCGCTGGGCGTTGCAACGTGCCCAGGAGGAACTGTTGGCGGCAGCGGGCGAAGCCGGCATCGAGCTCACGTTCTTCCATGGCCGTGGCGGTTCGGCCTGCCGTGGCGGCAGCAAGGTCACGCCTGCGCTGATGGCCTCGCCGCGCGGTGCCGTGGCAGGACGCCTGCGGGTCACCGAACAGGGCGAGGTGATCCATCGCAAGTACGGTATCCGCGCATTGGCGTTGCGCAACCTCGAACAAACCGTGGGCGCCACCCTGCGCGCGAGCCTGCGGCCGCGCGAGACGGATGCGCGCGAGGAGGCTTGGGCGCGGCGCATGGACGTGCTGGCCAGCGCCGGCCGCGACGCGTACCGGGAGTTCGTCGGCGGCGACGGGTTCGTCGATTACTTTCGCACCGCCACGCCCATTGACGTGATCGAACGCATGACCATGGGTTCGCGCCCGGCCAGTCGCCGGAGCATGCGCGGTGTGGAAGACCTGCGCGCGATCCCGTGGGTTTTTTCCTGGACCCAGATGCGTTCGATCCTGCCCGGCTGGTACGGGCTCGGCACCGCACTGGAAAAGGGCATCGCCGAATTCGGCGAGGACTCGATGGTGGAAATGGCGCGAGAATGGCCGTTCCTCGCCACCCTGCTGGCCGACGTCGAAATGATGCTGGCCAAGGCCGACCTCGGGATCGCCGAGGCGTTCTCGCGCCTGTCCGGCGACATGCACGAAAAGTTCTTCCCGTGCATCGAGCAGGAATTCCGGCGTACGCGCGACGCGATCCTGCGGGTCAAGGCCCGCGATGAACTGCTCGCCGACGACCAGCGCCTGGCGCAATCCATTCGCTTGCGCAATCCCTACATCGATCCGATGAGCGTGCTGCAGGTGGACCTGCTGCGCCGCTGGCGCGAAGGTGGCAGCGAAGACGAAGCACTGCTCCGCAGCCTCGTCGCCTGCGTCAACGGCGTTGCGCGCGGATTGCAGAACACCGGCTGACGCCGCCGGCGAAGGCGTCCCTTTCAAAGCGAACGTTGCACGCTGTCGTTATAGAGTCCCCCTTCGAGGGGAGAGTCGCACGCTGCTGGTTTCAAGCCCTCCCCTTCAAGGGGGCGAAGCGGCGTGTTTGCGAACCGCAGGTTCGCGCGCCGCCGGGCGGCCGCACAGGGAGGTACGGACCGGACGTGCGAGCGCAGGATGCGCGAGGGGTTGGGCGGGGATGGGTTGGCTGTTGCGGTGAGTGAAGGCTGAAACCCATCCCCCTCCCGGCCTCCCTTGAAGGGGGAGGAGGAACAACCATCGCCGCTATTTGATCTTCGCGGCCTTGCGCAATTCCTCGGCGCGGTCGGTCTTTTCCCACGAAAACGCGGTGGCGGTTTCGGACTTCTTCACCGGCTTGCCGCCGTCGCGCTCTTCCCACTTGTAGGTGAGCTGGAACGGTTTGCGTCCGAAGTGGCCGTAGGCCGAGGTGGACTGGTACATCGGGTGGATCAGGTCGAGCATCTTGATGATGCCGTAGGGCCGCAGGTCGAAGTGCTGGCGGATCAGCTTCTCGATCTTGTCGTCGGAGATCTTGCCGGTGCCGAAAGTGGTAACCGAGATCGAGGTAGGCTCGGCGACGCCGATTGCGTAGGACACCTGTACCTCGCAGCGATCGGCAATGCCGGACGCGACGATGTTCTTGGCGACGTAACGCGCGGCGTAGCTGGCCGAACGGTCGACCTTGGACGGATCCTTGCCCGAGAACGCGCCGCCGCCGTGACGGGCCATGCCGCCGTAAGTGTCGACGATGATCTTGCGTCCGGTCAGGCCGCAGTCGCCGACCGGGCCGCCGATCACGAACTTGCCGGTCGGGTTGATGTGGACCTTGTTCTTCGGCAGCGCGGCCAGCCACTTCTTCGGCAGCACGGGCTTGAGGATGGTCTCGCGCACCGCTTCGACGAGGTCCGACTGTTTCACCGACGGATCGTGCTGGGTGGAAAGCACCACTGCGTCCAGGCCCGCGACCGTGTTGTCCTCGTTGTACAGCAGCGTCACCTGGGATTTGGCATCCGGGCGCAGCCACTTCAGCTTGCCGCTCTTGCGAACCTTCGACTGCTGCTCGACCAGCCGGTGCGAGTAGTAGATCGGCGCCGGCATGCATTCGGGCGCCTCGTTGCAGGCGTAGCCGAACATCAGGCCCTGGTCGCCCGCGCCTTGCAACTCCGGGTTTTTGCGCGCCACGCCCTGGTTGATGTCGGGCGACTGCTTGCCGATCAGGTTCAGCACACCGCAGGTCGCGCCGTCGAAGCCGACCGTGGAGGAGTTGTAGCCGATGTCCAGGATCACATCGCGCGCCAAGGATTCGATATCAACCCACGCGTCGGTGGTGACCTCGCCGGAGACGATCGCGACGCCGGTCTTGACCATGGTTTCGCAAGCGACGTGCGCGTGCTTGTCCTGCGCGAGGATCGCGTCCAGCACGGCGTCGGAAATCCGGTCGGCGACCTTGTCCGGATGGCCTTCGGAAACCGATTCGGAGGTGAACAAATAGCGGCTCATCGGCGTTTATATCCCTTGATACGGATGGAAGGATGGAACGGTTTGCGCATGATACAGGGACTGGGGCACGGCTGCATGGATCGAGACGGGAAGGCGGGGGAGGCGGGCAGACAGGACATGGGGAATGGGAATACGGAAAGGATCGTAGCCCCGAGGCAGCAAAGCGAATCCGGGGCTCGCCCGGTGCCTTCCCGGATTCCGGCGCTGCGCGCCTTCATGGGTTACGCCGCCCTCGCGAACTCGCCCGGCGCGCCCCCCGCCAGCGCATCGAAATAGTTGCGGGCGAGGCGGTATTGCTCGCTGGCGCCCTCGGCGCGATTGGCCACGGCGCGGAATGCCGCGTTTTCGGGACGGTCCTTCGCATACCAGCCGAGATGCTTGCGTGCGATCCGCACGCCCACGGCCTCGCCGTAGAAGGCATAAAGGTCTTCGAGGTGCCCGAGCAGGACATCGCGTACCTCGGCGATGCCGGGCTCGGGCAGCCGCTCCCCGGTGGCGAGGTAGTGCGTGATCTCGCGGAAGATCCACGGCCGCCCTTGCGCTGCGCGGCCGATCATGAGTCCGTCCGCGCGTGTGTAATCGAGGACGAAGCGCGCCTTGTCCGGCGAGTCGACATCGCCATTGGCGAACACCGGTATCGAAATCGCGGACTTCACCGCGGCAATCGTGTCGTACTCGGCGAAGCCTTCATATTTCTGCGAACGGGTGCGTCCGTGTACGGCGAGTGCTGCGATACCCGCATCCTCGGCGATGCGGGCGATTGCGAGCGCGTTGCGCCGCTCGGGAACCTGGCCGGTGCGGATCTTGAGCGTCACCGGCACCTCCACGGCTTCGACGACCGAGCAGCAGATGCGCGCCACCAGCGCCTCGTCCGCGAGCAGTGCGGAGCCCGCCCAGGCGTTGCACACCTTCTTGGCCGGACAACCCATGTTGATGTCGATCACCTGCGCGCCGTGCTCGACGTTGTAGCGTGCCGCTTCGGCCAGCATCACAGGATCCGAACCC
>JBOHYO010000051.1:0-16380 GCA_050737935.1 Rhodanobacteraceae bacterium | reverse complement strand
GGCTGCGCGGGTCGGCTCGACCTTGAATCTGTCGCCGGCGGCGGCGCTGCCCGCGACCACCAGTTGCAGGCCATCGAAGCTGAGCGGATCGGCTGCGGTGCCGCTGCCGGTCGCGGTGACGGGATTGCCGCCTGTGGTACTCACCGACCATGCACTGCCGTCGAAGCGCAGGGTGTAGTCGCTGGACTGCAGTGCACCGACATCCGCGATGCTGGCGGTCATCGTGGCGTTTCCGGCGTTGCCGCCCGCCGGCAGGGCTTGCGGCGCCGGAAGCGCGAACAAGTCGCCGCCGAGTTGGCCGTTCAGGTCCATGCCTTGGCGATGTTGCGCATTCAGCGCGCTGGCGAACGCGATCGCTGCACGTCCCAATTGGTTTTGCGCCGGCTCCAGCACGCTGCCGCGGTAATCGAGCAGGCCGCCCAAGGTGCCGCCTTGCAACTGGCCATCGAGGGTGGCGCCCGTCGACGCCACCACGTTGATGCGCGTGGGGTCGTAGGGATCGGGAACGGCTTTCAGGGCAAGTGCGCTCGAGCCGTTGACCAGGGTCTGACCGTTGCCGGCGATGATGTTGACGCTGTTGCCCTGCGGGGAGGTCGTGATACCGACCTGCTCGGAGAGCTGCTGGATCAATTGATCACGGCGGTCGAGCAGGTCGTTCGGAGGACTGCCGCCGGCGGTCTGGCTCTCGATCTGCTGGTTCAGGCTGGCGATGTTTTGCGCCAGGCCATTGATACTGGCGACGGTGTCGGAGATACGCTGGTTGAGCTGGGTCGACTGCTGGCCGAGTTGCTGGTCCAGTGTATGGAACGTGCTCACCAGCGAAGTTGCCTTGCCCAGCATGGCTTGCCGTGTCGGCGCCGAACCGGGACTGTTGGCGGCGTCCTGGACGCTGGAATAGAAGTCGTCCAGCGCAGCCTGCAGATTGTTGCTGCCGGCCAGAAGATTGTTGAGATTGTCCGTCAGTTGGCTGAACGTGGTGGCACGTTGCAACGACGAGTCCTGGCTCCACAGCGCCGTCGTCAAGTATTGGCTGTAGGCGCGCTGCACGCCGACCACGTCCACGCCCTGGCCGACGAACCAGGTGCCGACCGCCTGCGGGTCGCGGGTGGCAAGTTGCACGCGCTGCCGGCTGTAGCCAGGGGTACTGGCGTTGGCGATGTTTTGGCCGGTGGTATCGAGCGCCACACGTGAGGCGAGCAGGCCCGATATGCCGGTACCGAGCAGGTCAGCCATGACGGATGCTCCGCGGAAGGATGCGCATTGTTACAACTCCGTTGTCGGCGTGGACATCGAATCCTTGAGTGACGCCAGCGCCTGGCGCATGGTGTCGCTGTTGGCGATGTGGGTGAGCTTGGCCGCGTAGCCGGGGTCGGTGGCATAGCCGGCCCGGCGTAGCGCGTGTGCAAAACCCGCGACGTCGTCACCGCGCCCGAGCGCACCGGCGTAGCGGGGGTTGTCGCTCAGCATTTGCGCGTAATCGGCGAACGACTGCATCGGCCCCGCATAGGCGCGGAACGCGGCATTTTGTCGCACCGCGATGCCATTTTCGTATTCGAGCGTGGGCACGTTTGCGCGGTCGCCTTGCCAGCTTTGCCCGGCCTTGATTCCGAACAGGTTGTGGCTGCTGCTGCCGTCGCCCTGCTTCGGCATGTGCTTGCCCCAGCCGGTTTCGAGAGCAGCCTGCGCAAGCACCGCGCGCACGCTGACGCCCAGTTTCTGCGCTGCTGCCTGCGCGTAGGGCGCGAGCTTCTGCACGAAATCCTCCGGGTCCGAGAACACCAACTGCTGCGCCGTGTGCAGCGCAGTGCTGCCCGCGGATTTCGCAAATTGCATCGCGCGATCGAGGAAGCCATCCGCGGCGTCCGCCGCGCTCGCGACCCGCGTCGCCATGGCATACGCGGCTGCCCCGCCGCTCGTCGCGAGCGCCGGAGCCGGCACGCCAATGGGCAAGCCCGCGAGCGTGCGCGCGGCGCGCGCCTCGGCCGGCAGTGCGGTGGGATCGCCCGCTGTTGCACTTGGCGTGTCCTGCTTGCCACCGAGCTGGCGCACCAGCATCGCCGCGATGCCCATTCCTTTGCCATCCTTGGCCAGCGACAGTGCAATTTGGTTGTCGAACATGTCGCGCCACTGGTCCGATTGCGCGCTGTCGAGGATGCCGCCGCCCAAACTGGCATCGCGCATGGACTTGATCAGCATCTGGGTGAACACCGCCTCGAACTGGCGCGCCACCGCTGGCAGCGCAGCCTTGCTGTCCTGGTTCGCCGCGCGGCGCAGGCCGGCCAGACCCTGGATGTCGGTCCAGGTGTCGGGGCCATGCACGGGCAGGCGCGGTGCATCCATCAGATCACCACCAGTTCCGCGTGCAGCGCGCCCGACTGCTTGAGCGCCTGCAGGATCGCGATGAGGTCGTTGGGCGATGCGCCGACCTGGTTCACTGCGTGGATGATCTCGTCGAGGCTTACGCCCGGGCCGAACTTGAACATGTGGCCGCCGTGTTCGGCGATCTTGACGTTGCTGCTCGGCACGACCGCGGTCTGGCCCTTGCTGAAAGGTGCCGGCTGGCTGACCAGCGGCTGCTCGCCGATACTGACTTCGATCGAACCGTGCGCCACCGCGGCGGCGCTCACCTTGACGTCCGAGCCGATCACGACGGTGCCGGTGCGCGAATTGATGATCACCCGCGCGGGCGCTTCGCCTGGGTTGACGTCGAGGTTCTGGATGCCGGCGATCCAGCCGACGCGTTGGGTCGGGTCCTGTGGCGCCCGCACCTGTACCGACACCGCGTCATCGGCCTCGGCGGTACCGGCGCCGAAGCGATCGTTGATGGCCTTGGCCACCCGGTTGGCGGTGGTGAAATCCGGGGTGTTGAGGTTCAGCGTCAGGCTGCCGGCGCTGGCGAAGCTGGACGGTACCGTGCGTTCGACGCTGGCGCCGTTGGGGATGCGCCCGGTCGAAGAAATATTCACCTGCACGCTGGAGCCGCTCTTGCCTTGGGCATTGATGCCGCCGACCAGCACGCTGCCCTGGGCGATCGCGTAGGTGTTGCCGTCGGCGCCGCGCAGCGGCGTCATCAGCAGTTGGCCGCCGCGCAGGCTCTTGGCGTTGCCGATCGAGGCGACCGTCACGTCGATGGCCTGGCCGGGCTTCGAGAACGCGGGCAGCGACGCCGTGACCACCACGGCGGCGGCATTGCGCAACTGCGGCCGCACGTTCGCGGGCACTGTCACGCCGAACTGCTGCAGCATGTTCTCGAGGCTTTGGGTGGTGAAGGGCGCCTGGCTGGTCTGGTCGCCACTGCCTTCCAGGCCCACCACCAGCCCGTAGCCGATCAACTGGTTGCTGCGCACCCCGGCCACCTGGGCCAGGTCGCCGATGCGTTCGGCGTGGATGGGCAGCGACAGCGCGGCCATCGCAACCAGCAACAGGCTGGTGATGCAGGCGCGCCAGTGGCTCCGGAGGTTGCCGCCTTCGACGCGCGCGGCGGGGATGCGGCGGGCGGGTATGTGCGTAGTCATCAGAAGGGCATCCATTTGGAATTGAAGAAGCGCGACAACCACCCTTGCGTATTGGCGTCGGCCAGGCTGCCGCTTCCGGTGTAGGTGATCTGTGCGTTGGCGATGCGGGTGGACAGGATGGTGTTGTCGGGGGTGATGTCCTGGGGGCGCGCAATGCCGGCGATCCGCACCAGTTCGCGGCCCTGGTTGATGGTCAGCCACTTCTCGCCACGCAACACGAGGTTGCCGTTGGACAACCGCTCCGCCACGGTCACCGTGATCTGCCCGTTCAACTGGTTGCTCTGGCTGCTGGAGCCCGAGCCATCGAAGCCACGATCGCCCGACAGGCTGGCGATCTTGCCGCCGTTGAGCGGGAACGCCTTGCCCCACAGGGTGGCGGCACCGATGTCGGTGCTGTCTTTCTTCGAGGTGGTGGTGCTGGCCTTCTTGCTCGCCTGGGTGTTTTCGGCGAGGACGATGGTCAGGATGTCGCCGACGCGATGCGCGCGCGGATCCGCGAACAATTCCATCGAACCGGCGTCGTGGTAGATCGCGCCGTCGGCGGACGGCTGCGCCGTCTGCGCGATCGGCAGGGTGGGCGCGAAAGCTGGATCGATGCGGGGCGCGGACGTCGCGCAGCCTGCCAGTGCGGCGGCGGCGACCAGCAGCGCGGTGATCCGGATGGGGCGCGTATTCATCGTGATCACATCTTGTTGGTGAGGTCTTGCAGCATGGAGTCGCTGGCGGAGATGGCCTTGGAGTTCATCTCGTAGGCGCGCTGGGTCTCGATCATGTTGACCAGGGCCTCGACCACGTTGACGTTGGAGGTTTCCAGCGAACCCTGTGCCAGCGTGCCCATCCCATTCAGACCCGGCTGGCCGATCTGCGGCGAGCCGCTGGAGGCGGTTTCGACATAGAGGTTGTTGCCGGTCGGCTGCAGGCCCGCAGGGTTGATGAAATCGGCCATCTGCAGTGTGCCTACCTGGGTGGGTGCACTCTGCCCCGGCACGGTGACGCTGACGGTTCCGTCGGTGCCGATCGTCACCGCCTGGGCGTTGGGTGGCAGGGTGATGGACGGGTTCATCGGATAACCGTTGGCGGTTACCATTTGCCCGTTCTGGTCCATGTGCAGCGATCCGTCGCGGGTGTAGGCAATGGAGCCGTCGGGCATCGACACCTGCAGGAACCCGCGGCCCTGGATCGCGACGTCCAGCGCATTGCCGGTCTGGGTGAGGTTGCCCTGCGTGAATTGTTTCTCGGTACCGACCACGCGCACGCCGGTGCCCAGCATCAGGCCCGACGGCGACTCGGTCTGCTCGGTGGTCTGGCCGCCCGGCTGGCGCACGTTCTGGTAGACCAGGTCCTGGAACGATGCGCGCGAACTCTTGAATCCGGTGGTGTTGACGTTGGCGAGGTTGTTGGAGATGACCTCCATGCGCGTTTGCTGCGCGTCCAACCCGGTTTTGGCGACCCAAAGCGCGGAAAACATGGCGTTACTCCTGTCGTGTTCGTTCTTGCCCAGCGTGTTCATCGCTGGGAAACATGGATGTAATCAGGGCCGGGACCCGGGACCCGGGACCGGGGACCGGGGAAAACATGCGGACGGTCACCGCCTTCCTCGGGAAGGGCGGCATGAAGTGCCGTGCGCGAAGCGCGGCTGCGCCGGAAGGCGCAGCGGGGGAATGTGGGTCATGCGTGCGCATGTCAGCTCGCCTGCAACAATTGGCTGGCGGCTTGCGCGTTCTGGTCCGCGTTGTGAATGGATTGGATCTGCATCTCGAATTGGCGAGACAGCTCGATCATCTTCACCAGCGCGGTGGAGGGATTGACGTTGCTTCCTTCGAGCACGCCCGAGGCGAGTTGGACGCTGGCGTCGGCCGGTGCCGTGCTGCCGTCGCGCAGGTGCATCAGCCCGTCGCTGCCTTGTTCGAGTTGATCGACCGGTGGCTTCACCAGGCGAATGCGACCGACGCTGACCATGGTGTCTGGCGTCTCGCCCAACGGCACCACCGATACCGTGCCGTCGGCGCCGATGTCGACATGCGATGCCGGCGGCAAGGTGATCGGGCCACCATCGCCCAGCACCGGATCGCCCCGCGAGTCGGTGAGCATCCCGTCGGAAGTCAGTTGCAGGTTGCCCGCGCGGGTATAGCCCTCTCCGCCGTTGGGGCTCTGCACTGCGATCCATCCCGGTCCCTGCACGGCAACGTCCAGATCGCGTCCGGTGGTACTTTGCGTGCCGGGTGTGAAGTCGTAGCCGTTGCCGCGCGCCACCGCATTGATTCGCGTGGGCTGACCTTCGCCCAGCACCGGCAGGGCGTGGAAAGCGCTCAGTTCCGCCTTGAAACCGGTGGTCGAGGCGTTGGCGAGGTTGTGGCTGACCTCGGTCTGCGCACGCATGATTTGCGTGGCGCCGGTCATGGCAACATAGAGCGAACGATCCATGGCGAATCCTCAGGCTTCAGGGTCCTATTGGGTGATGCTCATGATGGTCTGGGTCAGCTTGTTGTCGGTGGAAATCACCTGGGCGTTGGCCTGGTAGTTGCGCTGCTCCTTGATCATGTTGACCAATTGCGAGGTCAGGTCCGAGGTGTTGGACGCTTCCAGTGCGCCGGACTGGATGTCACCGAACTTGCCGCTGCCGGCGGTACCGCGCACCGCCTGGCCGGATTCGTAGCTTTCCGCCCAGCTGGTGTTGCCGAGCTGGCGCAGCCCCTGGAGGTTGGCGAAGTTGGCCAGCGCCAATTGGCCGAGCGGCTTGGACTGCCCGTTGGAGAAGCGCGCCGACACCACGCCATCGGCGGAGATGTCGATGTTGGAAAGTTGGCCCGCCGGGAAGCCATCCTGGTTGACCGCGCCGGTCGCGAACGTGCTGCCGAACTGGGTGGCTTTCGACATGTCCATGGTCAACTGGATCGGGTCGGCGCCGGGAGTGACCGTGACCGGGTTGAAGGTGAGCTGGCCTCCGGCGGGGGCTTGCAACGCGCCGTTGTTGGAGAAGGTCATGGTGCTGGTGCCGGCATCCTGCCCGTCGACCATCAGGTTCACCTGCCATTCGTTGGCCGTGGCGGTCTTGATGTAGTACGCGGTGGCGTTGTGCGTGCCGCCCTGCGAGTCGTACACCGTGAAGGGCGTGGCCTGGTTGAAGCTGGTCGGATCGGCGGGGTCGAACGGCGCGGTCACCGGCGCGCTTGCATCGGCTGGCAGGTTGAAGGCGATCTGCACGTTGGCGGTAGCCTGGGCCTGTGCCTGGGAGGTGACCAGTTGCAGGTCCTGCATGGTGCTGATGTCGAAGCCGCCGGCGCCGTTGGGCGGGAATACCTGCAGGCGATTGCCCTCCGGGGTGACGACGTAACCGGACTTGTCCTGCTGGAAATCCCCCGCGCGGGTGTAGCCCAGGCCGTTGGTGCCCTTGGTCGTGAAGAAGCCGTTGCCGCTGATCGCAAGGTCGAGGCTGTTCTGGGTGGTCTCGATGTCGCCGTTGCCGAATTGCTGGGTGACGCCGGTCAGCCGCACGCCGCTGCCGATGGCCGTCGAGCTGAGGTTGAGGCCGGTCGAGGAGAACACGTCGGCGAAGTCGGCGCGCGAACCCTTGAAGCCGACGGTGTTGGTGTTGGCGATGTTGTTGGCGGTGACCTCGAGGTCCGAGGAAGCCGCGTTGAGTCCGCTCAGGGCGATGTTGAAAGGCATGTGGATTTGCTCCGGTGGAAGTTCAGAGGATTTGCGCGATCTGGTTGAGCAGCACGCCACCGACGCCGTCGACTTGCACGTAGGTGCCGCTGCCGGTGTTGCCGATGCCCGTCACCGGTCCGCTGACATAGGTGGTGAACGGCGAGTCGGGATTGCCGGCCGACAAGGTGTAGGCGCCGGGCGGAACAGGGTTGCCGCTGGCATCCAGTCCGTCCCACTGGAACTTGGCGAGCCCGGCGGGCTGTGCGCCGAGGTCGAGGGTACGCACCGGGGCTCCGCTGGCGTCGACGATGCTGACCTGCAGGTCGTTGGTCGCGTCCGATACGTTGACGGCACCCGCGACTCCGCCGGTCTGTCCGTTGGCCAAATCGACCTGGCTGGACGGCACCAGTACTTTGCGGCCGATGAGGTTGGAGGCGTTCAGCACCTGGTCGCCCTGCAGAGACGATGCAAGCTGGCTGAACGACGCCTGCATTTGCTGGGTGGCAGCGATCTGGCTGAACTGCGCCATTTGGGCCACCATCTGGCTGGGATCCGTGGGCTTGGTGGGATCCTGTGCGCGGAACTGCTCGATCATCAGCTTCAGGAAATCTTCCTGGTTGAGCTGTTGGCCGGGCAGGGTGGCTGGCGGCGCCAGGGACGACGTGTTGCCGGTGATGTTGTTGACATCGGTCATGACGATTATTTCCCGAGATCGAGGGTCTTGAGCATCAACTGCTTGGCGCTTTGCATCACTTCGACGTCGTTCTGGTACGAGCGCGACGCGGAAATCATGTTCACCAGCTCGTCGATGGGGTTGACGTTGCTGCCGTATACATAGCCGTCGGCGTCGGCCGCCGGATTGCCGGGTTCGAGGTGGCGTGGAATTGCCGCCTGGCTCTCGGTGATGCCGGTTACGCGCACACCGACCGTGGCGTCGCGCGCGTCGCTGCCGCCGCCCTGGCCGGCCATCGCCTCGGAATGCATCGCCGCGAACAGCGGCTCGCGCGCCCGGTAGGCTTTTTCGGGGCTGCTGGCCACGCTGTTGGCATTGGCCAGGTTGCTCGCGGTGGTGTTGAGGCGCAACGACTGCGCCGCCATGCCCGAACCCGCGACATCGAATATCTTGAACATGGACATCAGCTGCCACCTCCGGTGATCGCCGTGCGCAGCATGTTGATCTGCGCGGTGATGAAGGTCAGGCTCGCCTGGTAGTGCACGCTGTTGGCGGCATAGGCGGCCTGCTCGACCTGGGTGTCGACTGTGTTGCCGTCCATGCTGGGTTGCATCGGGGTACGCCACGCCAGCGGAATGTCGCCGTTCGCGGAATCACCCGCGCCACCGATCTGTCCAGGAGACGGGGCGGCGAGTGGCAGCTGGTCGCTGTTGCCGCCGGCTTCCGCGAGCACCTTGCGGAAATCCACGTCGCGCGCCTTGTACTCGGGCGTGTCGGCGTTGGCGAGGTTGCCCGCGATCGCTTCGGCACGCCGCTGCCACACGTCGAGTGCGCGGGCATGGATGCCGAAAAGCGGGTCGGTTGGGTTGGTCATGGCGGCTCCACCAAAGGTGTCAGCCGGGCAAGCAGCAATATGCGTGCCAGCGGCTGCAAAGCGCGCTGCCATGCGGGTTTGGCACCCGAAACATGTTTTTTCGGCGCATCGGTGGCGGCGGAATCCTGCCGCTGCGGCGGAAGCTTGCCGCCCGGCGCGACGGAATTCCGGCGGCACGGGAAACGATCGCGGCGACGCCGTCGACCGGTAATCGGCCGCCGCGGAGAAAACTTGAGGAAGAATGGCGACCGGGCGCGACGCGGGCGCCGGATGCGGTCGGATCGGATACATGGCATGCGGCTTGCTTCAGTCCAGTCGCGCGGCTACCTGCCGATCCAGTCGATACATGCCGCGCGACCCGATCGACCTTGATTTTCGGAGCAACTTTCGACGATGGGATTCTTGTTGAGCAGTCACGTCCAGGCGCTGGCCGCGGCATTGGCGGCTGGCGATCGACAACGCGCCAGCGAACTCGCGCAGCAGCATCCGGCCGCGGCGCGGGCTATGGCGCCGTTGTTGTCAGCGCACGCGCAGCGCGAGCGTGAAGGTGCGTGGCTGCGCGCTCTGGAACAGCAGGGACTGGTGTTGGCCGGCACCCGCGTGCTGGGGCAGCGCCTGCGGGAAATGCCGGACCGGTTGGCAGGCGCGCGCCAACATCTCGACGGACTGGCGCAGGGCGGCGACGGAATCATGTCGCTCGCGCTGCATGCCGAAGCATCGCTGCAGCAGGGGAGCGAAACGGTCGGCGCGGGGAATCACGGCCTGGCCGAGCTCGACGGGCACTTGCGGCTGCTGCGCGGGATGCTCTCGGGGATCACCCGCACCCACGAACGGTTCACCGGTTTCTTCGAGGACGTCGCGCGCCTCACCGCGGTCGTCCAGGACATCGCCCACCAGACCAACCTGGTGGCGCTGAACGCCGCGATCGAAGCGGCCCGGGCGGGCGAATCCGGCCGCGGCTTTGCGGTGGTCGCCGACGAGGTCAAGCAATTGGCCGAGAAGACGGCAGCGGCCACCGCCGAAATCGAAACCGTCACCGAAGCGGTCGATGGTTTCTCCGGCACGCTGGACGAGACGGTCGGGGGTGGCCTCGCGCGACTCGACAGCGCCGGCGAAGGTATCGAGGCGCTGCGCGGCGTGCTCGAATCTACGGGCGCCGCACTCGAGGATGCCCGGTCGCGCCTGCGGGCACTCGAGCGGGCCGGCGACAGCTTGTCCGGGCGGGCGCGCAGTGGCGTTGAGCTGTTGACGAAGCTGCAACGGACCGGCGAGGAATGCGCGCGCCAGCTCGATGCGGTCGAGCACACCGCGGTCGCGGCCCAGCAGTCGGCGTTGCTGGGCGTCTCGCATCCGGCTGTGGCCGACGATGCCGGCGCCATCCGGATGGTGGGCGAATCCTGCGCCGCGCTGCGCCACGGGCTTGAGTTGCTGGCGCGCGCGCCGTCGCGGCTGGACCGTCGCTGGCTGGATGGCACGTCGTTGCGTTCCTGGGCGGCGGAGTTGCAGCGCGCCAAGCCCGCGGGGCCGGCGCTGCTAGCGGTGCAGGAAAACCTGCGCCAATTCGAACAACGCAGGGGACAACTGGACGCGGCCCTCGACGAGGGCGAAAGCGCGCGCTGCGGCGAGCTGGTGCCCGCGATGCAGGCCGACCTGGATGCGATCCAGAAGCAATTGTGCGTACTGGCGGAGGAGATCGCATGAAGTGGATGATTGCCGCGGCGACAGTACTGATCGCGATTGCGGGCGCTGCCCATGCGGCGGCGGTGCAGCCGCTGACGGAACTGCAGGCGGTGGCCGTCAAGGCCGTGCGCCAGGCCGCGCCCGCCGACACGCGCATCGTCGCGGAGGCCGATCCGCTCGATCCGCGCCTGCGCCTGCCGGCGTGTTCCGGCGAACTCCAGGCGCAGGCCCCGGATCTGGGCCGCGGTGCCTCGCGCGTCTCCGTCACGGTGTCGTGCAAGGCCGGCCAGGGCTGGACCGTCCGGGTTCCGGTACGCGTGCAGATGTTCCGCGAGGTACTCGTGAGCAGCCGCGCGCTGGCGCGCGGTGACGTGCTCGGCGCGGGCGACGTGCATGCCGAGGAGCGCGACGTGGCGCGGCTGGGCTATGGCTACGTGGTGGACCAGGCACAGTTGTACGGACGCCACCTCCGCCGCCCGCTGGGCGCCGGCACCGTGCTTACGCCGGGCATGCTGACTGCGCGCGAAGTGGTGCAGCGCGGCCAGCAGGTGAGCCTGGTGGCGCGCATGGACGGAATACTGGTGCGGGCCGGAGGCGTCGCGCTTCAGGCGGGGGATCGTGGCGATCTGGTGCGGGTGCGCAGTCTCAGTTGCGACTGCGTGGTGCAGGGCAAGGTTCGCGACCCCGGCATCGTGGAGACGCTGCCGTGAGCGGGAGCGCGGGCAGAGCCCGCCTGGAAATTCGCCCTAAAGTTTTGTCGATCACGGCCGATCCACAGGCCAACAGGAAGGAAATTGGCGGGAGACCATCATGAGCACGACCATCCATCCAGGCGGCCCGACGGGACCGCAGCCTTCCACGGCGAACGCCAGGCCCGTTGCGGGCGGCGACGCCGACGCGACGGCCGCCGGCCGTCCCGGTGCGAGCCAGGCGCAGGCCCAGGACCAGGTCCAATTGACCGAGTCCGCGCGTGCGATCGGGGCCGCGGCGCGCGGTACCGATGCGCCGGTCGACACGAAACACGTCGAGCGCATCCGGCAGGCGATCGCCAATGGCACCTACAAGATCGATCCGCAACGCGTGGCCGACCGCCTGGTCGCCCTGGAGAAACAAATTGGCTGACATGCCGCTCGCGCCCGAGTTCGACGACGCCAAGCGCGCCGTGTTCGCGGAAATGGCGTCCTCTGCGGACGCGTTGCGCGGCACCCTCGACGCCGAACGCGAGGCACTGGATCAACTCGACCCGATTGCGCTGGATGCGGCGACCGCCGCCAAGTCGGGGCTGCTGCAACGCCTGGAATCGCTCGATGCCGAGCGCCGGCAACTGGACGACCTTGCTTCGCCGCCGGAAACATCCGGCGCCTGGCAGCGAATCTGCCGCCAGCTCGAAGCATGCCGGCGCATCAACGAGACCAATGGCAGCATCGTCGAACATCAATTGCGCGGGGTGCGCCGGGCACTGGGCATCCTGCGCGGCGCGGGCGAAGGACCGCCGGTCCTGTATGGGCCCGGTGGCCACGCCGATGCGCCGATTCTTCCCCGTTCGCTTTCCAAAGCCTGACTGAAGTTGAAATCCCATGTCCCCGTCGACCGCCCCCACCCAGATGGAAAATGAATCCGGCATCGAGGTGGAAGTCCTTCCCTTCGTGCGCGTGCCGATCCTGGACCGCAACGTACAGCTCGTTGCCTATGACATCCGCCACCAATCGGATGAGGGCGGCGCGAAGCTTGCCCAGGCGACGCTGCAACTGTTCGGCCTGGTGTCGCTGCTGGACCAGCTCACCGGACGCCAGCTTTCGTTCTTTGCGGTCGACGAGGAACTGTTGCGCGGTCACGCGGAGCTGTTGCGGTTCGACGGTCGCGTGGGCCCGCGGGTCGACGTGGAGCTTGCCGCCTGCGACGACGTGTACGCGGTGCTGCGCGGGATGGCCGCACGCGGCGTGCCGGTGATGATCGACAACCTGGTCTGGTCCGATGTGCTGTCCGAAGTCTCCGTGCAGCGCTTCGAGGAACTGGCGCAGCTTGCGAGCCACGTCAGCATCGACCCCAGTGGCCACGACGAATCCACCCTGCAGCGGACCATCCGGCGCTTGCGCGCCGCGGACACGATGATCGTGGCCTCGTGCCTCGAGAATCGCGAGGTGCATGGCACCTGCATGAACCTCGGCTTCGACGCCTTCGAGGGCTCGTACCTTTTCGAGCCGCCGACGAAGAGCGTGGTCGATACGCTGAAGCCCAGCCGGCTGAACGTGTTGCGGCTGCTGGCCGCGGTCCAGGATCCGGAAAACGGCCCGATGGAACTCGAGGCACTGATCCGCAACGACGCGGTGCTCAGCTACAAGCTGCTCGCCTGCGTCAACTCGGCGTATTTCGGCGTGCCGCGCGAACTGAAGTCGCTGCAGCAGGCCGCCGTGTATTTTGGCGTCAACCACATCCGGAACTGGGTATACGCGATGGCGGTCGGCGACCTCGATGACACGCCGCCGGAGGTGTTGAAGCAGGCATTGCTGCGCGCGCGCATGGCGGAGCTGCTGGGCCGTCACTTGCCGCCCGAGCGGCGCGAGATGGCTTTCACGATGGGCCTGTTCTCGTTGCTCGACACCATCATGGGCGTGCCGATGGAGCGTGTGCTGGCCGACGTTCCGGTGGCAGCCGAAGTACGCGAGGCGCTGGTCGAAGGCAACGGTCCACTGGCTGGCGTGCTGCAGCAGATCCGCGCCTGGGAGAGCGGCCATGTGGTGCGCGCCACCAGCTCCGGCGGTGTCGTCGTGGACCTGGCCGAGGCGTACCTCGACTCCCTGGAGTGGGCCGAACACGTCTATAGCCATGCCCAGCGCAGCGCGGCGTGAAGATTCGCGCGCGCTACCTGCCACATCCGGATGGATCGTGATGAAGAAAGTCATCGCCGCCAGCGTGTTGCTGCTCGCTCCCGCGTTGGCCCACGCCGGCTGCACGCTGGCCGATTTCAAGGTCGCTTCCTTCGAGGTTGCGGCGGGTGACGCCGCGCACCCCGTGCTGGACATGCCCGGCAAGCTGGTCAACCATTGCTCCGAACCGGCGGCTGCGCAACTGCAAATCGAGGCCAGGTCGGACGACGGCTCGGTGGTGCAGAAGCGCAAGTTCTGGCCGGCCGGCACGGCAAACATCGCCCCGGGCGCCAGCGTGAAGTTCGATGCCGGGCGCATGTTCAGCTACAAACCGTCGATGAAGACTTATGCGGTCAGCATCGTCGCCGTGCGTAGTTGGTAGCAGTCTCACCTGCGCAGGTGGGCGCAAGCCGAAGGGCGAGACATTACCTGTGTAGGAGCGGCCCATGGCCGCGATGGTTTCCGGCAAACGCAAGCCACTCCGCGGTGCGGGCATCGCGCGCATGGCGCGCTCCTACAAACGCTGCTGGCCGCGCCCGCTGAGTCAACGCGACTTTTCGGTGGCGGCGTAGATTCGCGAAAGCACCGCCGCAAGCGCGGCGTACATTTCCTGGGGTACGTCCGTGCGAAGCCGCACCGCCGCCAGCAGCGCGGCGGTGGCCGGATCCGGGTGGCGGGGCAAGCCGAGCCGTTCGGCTTCCTCGAGCATCCGTTCGACCTCGTCCGCACCGAGATCCGCGCGCAGCGTCCCCTCGGCCGGCGCGCCGTGGTCGCGGAAGCGGAGCGTGACCGTGCGCGGCGCTTGGTTCATGCCCTGGCTTCCAGCAGCGAATGTCCGAGCCCGGTGTGGCGCAGGGGTGAGCCTTGGCGTATGCGCAGTTGCCCCAGCCGCAGGCCTGAGCCTTCCAGCAGTCGCGACAGCACCGAGGTTTGTTCCTCCAGCGCCTGCACGGCGGCGTCATGCTGCGCCCACAGGTCGACGTTCACCTCTGCGCCGTGCAGCCGGATGGTGCCGTGGATCGCGCCGAGTGCTGGCGGCTCCAGGGTGAAGCCGAGGGTCCAGTGGGATTCCTCCTCGGCTCCGGCGTCTGGGCCATGGCCGTCCTGCTCGATGCGGATCTGCAGTACGTCGAAGCCATCGTCGCCGCGCACGGGAACTTCGAGCATGCAAGCCTGTGGTGATGTCGAAGGATGGGCGTCGAGCTGCATGATCTCGATTCGGGAGAGCGCGGCCTGCGCATGCTTCAGCAGTCCACCGGCCAGCGCGAGCGCGTCGGTCGCCGGCGTCGCCGGCAAGCGCGGCTGCGGTTGCAGCGGCAGCCGCAGGAGCGGCGGTGGCGGCGCTTCCGCGGTTTCGGGCACCGGCGTGGCGGTCTTCGGCAGGGGTTGCAGGGCCTGTGCCAGGCGTTGCAGCGCCGCCTTGATGTCGTAGTCGACCTGCATGGCCGGCGCGCGCTCGGGCATGCGGGCGCGTTGGAGCAGCGTATGTTCCAGTTGCACCCCGGCGCGCTGCAACGTGTCGCGCAGCACGTCGGGGTCGAGCATGTCGTGGCGATCGGCGATGGAGCCCTCCAGACGCGCCAGCGCTGCGCGCGCCGGTTCCGGGAGTGCGCGAGCACCGGGCATGCGCGCAAGCGCGCTCAGATCGGCGAGCAAGGGTTGCAAGCCACCCTGGCGCGGCAGGCGCGCACGCAGCGCGGCCGCGACCGGCGAGCTTTGGTTCGTTTCAGGCTGGCCCAGCAGTTCCAGCACCGGCTGCGGGCCGGTCTCCAGCACCCGCGCCTGGAACTGGCGCGGCACCGAGCCCGTAGGCGGCGGATCGGCCTCGACTTTCAATCCATTGATCTGCAGCACCAGGCGAATCGCCGGCAGGTATTCCAGCACGCGGCCGGACACGATCGAGCCAACCTTCCAAGGCCTGGCGAGCGTGCCTGCTGCGGCCGCTACCCAGTCGAGGGCGGCCAGTTGGGGTGGTTGCACGATCACGCGCAAGCTCCATGTAGGCATGTATGCGGTGGCTATCGGCAGGAATTGTGTGAACTTGAGCACGCGGGCCGGAAACGTCGCGCAACGCAGGTTCGACCGTCGGCTTCGGGCGCTTTGGTTCGGGGCGGCTGTTGTGGAAATCCAGCTCAGGGAAGCCCGTTCGGGAGTGGATGGACTCGAGACCGTTGGGCGGACCATTCAACGGTAGCGATACCCGCGATCGGGACGGCCGCAAAAATTAAAGTTGTACCGCCGCCGGCCGCTACAGCTCGTGTAGTTTTTTGTGGAGCTTGCATGGCGGGCAAGGGAAAACGGAGTCGACGCCTCGAGTGCCGGGTCACACTCGCCCCCGACCTCGTGGTCGCGGGCGCAGGCGAACTGCATGCGCAGTTGTGCGAAGCGCTGGCGCAGCCGGCCCCGGTTGTGCTCGACGCGGCCGCGGTGGCGCGGCTCGACACCAGCGGCCTGCAACTCCTCGAGGCCTTCGTGCACGCGCGCGACGAGGCCGCCGGACCCTGGCGCTGGGACAACGTCGGCGAGATGTTGCGCGAGGCATCTGCGCGGCTGGGCCTGCAACGAATGCTGCAATTGCCGGACGCGGCTCCGGCAAGCAATTGACACGAGGTTTTTCGAAATGCCCAAGATTTTGGCGGTGGACGATTCGGTTTCGATGCGCAACATGGTGGCCTTCACGTTGCGCGGCGCCGGTCACGAAGTGCGCGAGGCGGCGGATGGCGAGGCGGCCCTGGCCGCGGCGCGGACCGAGCGCTTCGACCTCGTCCTGGCCGACATCAACATGCCGGGCATGGATGGCATCACGCTGACGCGTGAGCTGCGCGCGCTGCCCTCGTTCGCGGGGGTGCCGATCCTGATCCTGACAACCGAGTCCGACCGGGACAAGAAGATGGAAGGCAAGGCTGCCGGCGCCACCGGCTGGCTGGTGAAGCCGTTCGATCCCGACCAGTTGCTGGCGACGGTCGCACGCGTGGCGGGGTGAGTAGGCCCTAGAATGGCAACGGTCGACCTCAGCCAGTTCCACCAGACGTTCTTCGAGGAAAGCCTCGAAAACCTGGGCATGATGGAAGACGCGTTGCTGGCGCTGGAGCATGGCGTCCAGGAGCCGGGCGTCGACGA
>JBOHYO010000050.1:0-6678 GCA_050737935.1 Rhodanobacteraceae bacterium | reverse complement strand
CGCACCCGGCGGTGTACATGATGATCCTGCCGGCGATGGGCCTCGCCAGCGAGATCATTTCGTGTTTCACCAGCCGGCGGGTGTTCGGCTACAAGTTCATGACCTACTCGATGCTGGCGATCGCGGTAATCGGGTTCATGGTCTGGGGCCACCACATGTTCGTGTCGGGCATGTCGGTCTATGCCGCGATGGTCTTCTCGCTTTTGAGCTTCGTAGTCGCGGTGCCCTCGGCGATCAAGATCTTCAACTGGACGGCGACCCTTCGGAAGGGCGACATCCGATTCACCGCGCCGATGCTCTACGCCCTGGGCTTCGTCGGGCTGTTCCTGCTGGGCGGCCTGACCGGCTTGATCCTCGCGGCCCCGGCGCTCGATGAATTCCTCCACGACACCTATTTCGTGATCGCGCACTTCCACTACGTGATGGTAGGCGGCTCGGTGATGGCGTACCTCGGCGGCATACATTTCTGGTGGCCCAAGGTGACCGGCAGGTTGTACTCGGAGAAGCTGGCGAAATTCGCGGCGATCCTGATGTTCGTCGGATTCAACGTCACCTTCTTCCCGCAATACCTGCTGGGGTACGAGGGCATGCCGCGCCGCTACCACTCGTATCTGCCGAAGTTCCAGGAGTTGAACATCATCTCGAGCGGCGGAGCGGTGCTGCTCGCGATTTCATACACGCTGCCGCTGATCTACTTGCTATGGTCGCTGCGGTACGGAAAGCGCGCGCCCAACAACCCGTGGGATGCCCGCGGGCTCGAATGGCAGACCAGTTCTCCGCCGCCCAAGGAGAACTTCCTGCATCCACCGGTGCCGCGCGAAGCCTACGCCTACGACGAGCCCGCGCCATGAACACTGCGACCGCCGACATGCCGTTCGAGGAGCGCCAGGCGCACGTCGAGGAGCAGTTCGACGATGCCCAGCAGCAGCACAGCGCGGCATCGCTCGGCATGTGGATCTTCCTTGCCACCGAGATGCTGTTCTTCGGGGTGCTGTTCACCAGCTACACCGTGTGCCGCGTGCTGTATCCGGCCGGGTTCGCGGAGGCCAGCCACCACACGGACCTGCTGCTCGGCTCCGGCGAAACCGCGGCGCTCCTGACCAGCAGCATCATGATCGTGCTCGGCATACGCGCGATCAAGCTCGGCCAGTGCCGGCTGGCCACGTTCTTCCTGTTCCTGACCGCGGCGCTGGGCATCGGCTTCCTGGTGATCCACGGATTCGAATACCACTCCGAATGGGAGGAGCACCTGGTACCGGGCGTGCATTTCCTGCAGTTCGGCCCGCACGTGCGTGCGGTCGAATTGTTCTATTGCCTGTATTACTTCATCACCGGGTTCCACTCGCTGCACCTGATCATCGGGGTCTCGGTCGTGCTGGTGTTGGCGGTCCGTGTGTGGCGCGGCGCATTCGGCCCCGGGAATTTCACGACGCTGGAACTCGCGGCGCTCTACTGGCATTTGGTCGACATCATCTGGATGTTCGTCTTTCCCTTGCTGTACCTGATCGGAAGGGCGCCCGGATGAATCCACCGCATGCGCCGAAACCGAAAGCCCGGCTACTCGGAAGGTTCATCGGGATGCTGGTCGCGCTGCAGGCGCTGCTGGCCATCCGGCGCTATCGCCGTATGGTTTCTGCTGACGCACACGGGCCGGAGGACCCGCGCATGGATTCGTCGCATTCCGAAAAGCCGGAAGTCAAGCCGATCAAGACGTTCGTATGGGCGCTGGTCGGGCTGCAGGTGCTGCTGGCATTCACGGTCGGCAGCGCGTTCGTCAACCTGGGCGCCGCCAACACCGCGATCAACCTGCTGGTAGCCGTGGTCATGATGTTGCTGCTGATGACCTTGTTCATGCACGAGAGCAAAGCGCGCGCGCTGACGCAGCTCGTCTCGGCAGTCGGGATCCTCTGGGTCATCCTGATGATCGGGGTGGCGCTGGCCGACTACCTGACCCGCGTACACATTCCGGCGCCCTGGTCGTAACCGAAGCCGCGGCCAGGGGTCGCTCCTGCGTTCGGGGCGCGCGTGTAGAACACTCCGACGCCGCCTGCTTCGCGCTTCGGTAGGTTGGGTTGATCCCGAACTTGTTCGGGAGAAGCCCAACAGCCGAGTCCGAGCGGGACGCGACATCGGTGGCGGGCAGGATGAACCGCCACTGCCGTTGGGCTGTTGTAGGAGCGGGCCATGCCCGCGACCCGTTTGTGCGTGGCGCCACGACCGATGAGCGAACAGGTTTCTGTCGCGGCCATGGGCGGCTCCTACATTTCATCCGGGATGCGTGCTGTTACGGGAGCAGCCGCGCCCGCGACGGGAGGCCGCCGCGCGGCACCGGACTCAGTCGGGGTGGACGATGTGCCCGCCGTCGTGCGAGGGCCGGGTCGCGTAGTGTTCGTGGACCCGGTTGGCGTAGGACGGCTCGGCGAAGTTCGGCCAATGGTCTGCGTCGAAACCCGGTGCGTCCTTGAGGCGTTCCTTGGGGACGTCGAGGACCAGGCGTTCGGTTTCCGCATCGACCCGGAAGGTCTCCCAGGGGATCGCGAACAATTTGTTGCCGACGCCCAGGACGCCGCCGAACGACAACACCCCGTAGGCGATCTTGCCGCTGGCGGCGTCGATCATGCAGTCCTTGAGTTGCCCCAGCGACTCGTCCTGCGGATTCCTGACACTGGCGCCGACCAGCGTGGATGCGGAAAGGAAACGGGAAGAAAGGAATTTGGCGGGCTCGGTCATGTGCGTGTGCTCCTTGCAGTGGTGCGCTCGGGGCTGCGTGCTGGGCAGCCCTCCAAACCGTACCCCTCGCGTACTGAACGCGGCCGATACCTGTCCTACGTTCATCGGAAGCCCACCTACCGGGACCGTGACGGTCGGCACGGGCCGCCTTGCCGCGGACCGGCCATACTCGAATCTGGGGACAAGCCGTCGGTCGGCCGCAAAGCTGACCGTATAATGGCCCGCCCATGCGGGCCAAGACGGGTTCGCGGACCTGCAAGAAGGGGACGCACATGCGATCGGGAAGATCCGGTGAAGCCATCCGGGCATGGTCGGCGCTCAGGCTCGCGCCCAGCATTTCTGTTTGCTTGCTGGCCGCGTCCTGGGCCGGCGCCGCGTTCGGGCAGGGGACGCTCCAGGAACTGGACAAGCTCTCGCTGCAGGACCTCGGCAAGATCGTCGTCACCTCCGTGTCGAAGAATCCCGAGCCGCTGCGCGACGCGCCTGCGGCGGTGTATGTCATCACGCATGACGAGATCATGCGGTCCGGCGCCACCACGCTGCCGGAAATGCTGAGGCTCGCTCCGAACCTCGGCGTGTTCCAGCTCAGCCCGAGCAACTACATCGTCACCTCGCGGGGCCTGAGCGGCAACCAGAACGCCCAGAATTTCCCGAACAAGCTGCTGGTGTTGATCGACGGCCGCAGCGTCTATTCGCCGCTGTATTCGGGTATTTCCTGGGACACGCTGTACGTGCTGCCTGAGGATATCGACCGCATCGAGGTGGTCAACGGGCCGGGCGGCACTTTGTGGGGCGCCAACGCGGTCAACGGGGTCATCAACATCATCACCCGCAAAGCCATTGATACGCAGGGGGGGCTGGCGGAATTCGGCTTCGGCAACCACGAAAGCAGCGCCTCGTTGCAGTACGGCGGCAGGCTCGGCGAGAACGCCTGGTATCGCATTTATGCGCACGATTTCTACCAGGATTCCTTCCGGAACAGCGCCGGCCAGGACGCGCGCGACGGCTGGAGCGCGCCACAGGCGGGATTCCGTATCGACTGGAATGCCAGTGACGCCGATTCGCTCACCGTGCAGGGCGACCTGTTCAATGGCCACGAGGGGCAGCCGGGTGCGCGCGATCGACACGCTGCCGGTGGCAACGTGCTCGGGCGCTGGCGCCATGCTTTCGAAAACGGTTCGAATTTTCAGTTGCAGATGTATGCCGACCGCGAGCGCGGCTGGGGCGCCCTGGCCTCCGGAGACCTTTCGCTCAGCACTTGGGACATCGAAGCGCAGCAGGACTTCGCGGTCGGCGATCACCACCATGTCACTTGGGGCGCAGGCGATCGCGTTTACCGCTATCGCCTGGGCCCCAGCATCCGCAGCGATGGTTCGCTGTTGTGGAATCCACCGAGCGGTACCCAGAACCTCGCGAATGTCTTCGTGCAAGACCAGATCGTGCTGGGCGTACGCACGCAGGCAACCCTCGGGGTAAAGGCCGAACACGATCCCTATTCGGGGTGGTCGTGGATGCCGAGCGCGCGGCTTGCGTGGAAGGCCAGCGACAGCACGCTGGTATGGGCGTCCGCGGCGCGCTCGGTCCGGACGCCGACCGTGTTCGACACCAGCGTGAGGGAGGTCGTCAACATGCCCACGGGGCCGGTCGACTTCGTCAACGGCAACCCGGATTACCGCACCGAAAAACTCACGGCCTACGAGGTGGGCTTGCGCACCCAATGGACCCCCCGCGCCACGCTGTCGATGTCGTTGTACTACAACGTGTACGACGACCTCCGCAGCATCGAGCTTTCGCCGGCCTTCCTGCCGCTGCTGTGGGGCAACGGGATGCGGGGCCACACCTACGGCGCGGACCTGTGGGCCGGGTATTCCGTCGCCGATTGGTGGAAGCTGAGCGCCGGCGTCTCCCTGGAGCGCGAGGGTTTCAGCTTCAAGCCGGGATCGTCCGGTCTCCTTGGTACCGCGATCGCCGGCGACGATCCAAGTCATCGCGCCTTCCTCCGTTCCTCGATGAATCTCGGCGTGCACTGGAAACTGGACGCCGACCTGCGCGAGGTCGGCGCCTTGCCCGATCCGCGCGTACCCGCCTACACCGAACTCAACGCGCGCCTGGCGTGGGCGCCGAACGACCGACTGGAGTTGTCACTGACCGGCAACAATCTGCTGCACCCGTGGCATCAGGAGTATGTCTTGGGGAATTCCGACCGCATAGGACGCACCGTTTTTCTTGCCGCCCGGATGAAATTCTGACGGCGCCCGCATGATCCGTACGACGCCCATGTCCGTCTGCCGCGCGGCCGCCGCGCATGCAACCCGTGCCCGTGCGGCGATGGCGCCGAGCCGCCCGGCACCGCGCCGGCGTCTGCGTATGGCAGAATGCGCACTCCTGATGGTGCTGCTGCTGGCGGGTGCGGAGGCATTCGCGCAGTCGCCACCGCCCAACGTCTCGCTCGAATATGCAGTGAAGGCGACCTACCTCTACAAAATGGCACCCTTCGTGAACTGGCCGCCGGACACGTTCACTTCCCCGGCTGCGCCGTTCGAAATATGCGTGCTTGGCCAGGATCCGTTCCATGGGTTCCTCGAAAAGGCTGTCGCGGGGCGCGGGCTGGGGTCGCACCCGTTCGCCGTCCACCACTTGGAGACGGCCGCGGCCGGCGCCGGTTGCCAGATCGTGTTCATCGCGTACTCGCGCGCGGCGGAAGTCCGCACGGCACTGCGGGTCTTCGACGGCAAGCCGGTATTGACGGTGACCGATTCCGATGCGGTGGACGGCGGCGGCTGCGTCGTGCAGTTCGTGATGGACAACGGACATGTTCGCTTCGAGGTGGACAACGCCGCGGCCGTGCGCAATCAACTCGCGATCAGTTCCAAGCTGCTCGATCTCGCGCTGGCGGTGAAAGGTGCCGGTTGAGATGGACAAGCCGCGGCGCGTGCGAGGCATTCCCATGAGGCCGGCGGCAATCGTCGCTGCGGCGGCCGTGCTGTTGCTCGTGGGCGTGATTGCGATGATGTACCAGTTCCAGTCGGCGCATGTGGAGCGGCGGCGCCAGCTCACCTCGCAGGCCAATACCCTCGCCGCGAGCGTCACCGCGGCGATCGCCTTCGACGACCGTGTCGCGGCGCGGGAATACGTGCGGGCACTAATGCTCGATCCGCGGCTCGATGCGGTGGCCGTCTATAACGACCGGGGCGATCTCGTGGCGGGCGCCCACATTCCGGGCAGCGCGCCGATTCCGGTTGCGCCTGCGAGGCGCGGGAAGCGATCGATCGCCGGACATGGCTTGATCCTGGTGGACGTTCCGGCTCGCCAGGGAACGACCACGGTCGGCAGCGTTGTGCTGCGCGGAACGGGCACGCCATGGACGATGCAACTGGCCAAGATCAGCGGCGTGGCGCTGCTGACGGTGATGGCGGTCTTGATGCTGACCATTGTCGCGCTTGCACAGCGGGTGCTCGGCCGCGCCAACGCCGACCTCCACAGGCGCGCCGGAGAACTCGCCGAAGCCAATGTGCGGCTGACGGTCGAAATGGAACAACGCTCACGCGTCGAGGAGGCGTTGCGCCAGAGCCAGAAAATGGAAGCGGTGGGGCAACTTTCCGGCGGGATCGCGCATGACTTCAACAACGTGCTGATGGTCGTGAAGACCGCCCTCTCGCTGCTGGAAAAACGACTGACGCAGAACGACGCCGCCATCGAGCGCTTTGGGCAGTCCGCTCGGGAGCGGGTCGCGGCCGGTCCGCAGCAGGAGGCCGCCGAGCCGCTGCAGGTGCTGGAGAGCGGGCTGGAACTGATCGCACAGGCAAATTCACGCCGGCAGCAGGTAAACCATTATCTCGAGACCGCGCACGGCGGCATCGAGAAGGCGGCCGCGCTCACCGGCCGCCTGCTGGCGTTCGCGCGCAAGCAACCCTTGTCGCCCAAGTCGGTGCAACTGGACGTGCTGGT
>JBOHYO010000049.1:0-8054 GCA_050737935.1 Rhodanobacteraceae bacterium | reverse complement strand
AGCGCATGCTCGCGTATTCCACGATTTCGCACATGGGCTTCGTGTTCCTCGCGTTGTCCAACCCGACGCCGGAAGGCTATTCATCGGCAGTGTTCTATGCCGTGTGCTTCGCACTGATGGAAACCGTGGCATTCGGCGTGATCCTGGCGTTGGCGCGGCGCGGTTTCGAGTGCGAAATGATCGACGACCTCAAGGGCCTCAACCGCCGCTCGCCGTGGTTCGCCGGGATGATGGCGCTGTCGATGTTCTCGCTGGCGGGGATCCCGCCGCTGTGGGGCTTCGCCGCCAAGGTGCTGGTGCTCAAGGCCGCGATCGATGGTGGCATGCTGTGGCTTGCGATCGTCGCGATCATCTTCTCGATCATCGGGCTGTTCTACTACCTGCGCGTGGTCAAGGTGATGTACTTCGATGCGCCCGTCGAGGGCGTCGAGCCGCTGCAGCCCAAACGCGACCCGCTGCTGCGCCTGGTGCTGTCGATCAACGCGCTGGGCCTGCTGGCGATGATCTTCTTCTCCGGCACCCTGTTCGAATGGTGCCGCGCAGCGTTCGGCGTTTGACCACGCGAAGCGCGCGTTCCCTTGCGGCCCGTCATCGATGGCAACCCCGGCGTGCCGGAAGCCGTCGTTTTTGGCCGATCCGGGCCTTTCGGCGCCAGGGCCCCCCGCTGCAGGCAGGCCCGGCCCGCGGCCCGCGGAAAGGGCACGCCTTGCGGGTCGCTTGCTCGCCGTCCCGATGCCGGGCATTCTTTAGCGCATGAGCCGCCCCCGCAGTTGCTTCGTGCATCCGACGAGCCCTCGAGAGGCGGGCGATGCCCGTCTGTTCCGGACACGTACATGAGCCCGCGCGCCCCGGACGAACGCGAAGAACTTGCCCACTTGCTCCAGCAAACGGGGGGCGATGACCGGCAGGCATTTGCGGAACTGTACCGGCGCACCTCGTCCAGGTTGTTCGGTGTCTGCGTGCACATGTTGCGCGAACGCGGCGAGGCAGAAGACGTCCTGCAGAACGTTTACATCGCCATATGGCGACGCGCGGAACGCTTTGATCCCGCGCGCGCGGCCGCCATGACCTGGTTGATCACGCTGGCGCGCAATCAGTGCATCGACCGGCTGCGCAAGCATCGCGAAGTGCCACTGGACGAAGCCAAGGCCGCGAGGCTGACCGATCCCGACCCCGATCCCTCTGCGCACAGCGAGGCCAGCGAAGAACGTCAGCGTCTGGAGCGCTGTCTCGACACCCTGGCCGGGCAACAGAAAGCCGACGTGCGTGCAGCCTTTTTCTCCGGTGCGACGTATAACGAATTGGCGAAACGCTGCGGCGTGCCGCTGGCGACGATGAAAAGCAGGATCAGGCGTAGCCTGATCCGCCTGCGAGGCTGTCTGGAGCATTTGACGAACTCGTGAATACACCTCTCGACCACAACACGTCCGATAGTGGCAGCGACGATCTGCGCTACGCCGAGTACGTCCTCGGCGTGCTGGATGGTGACGCGCGCGCGGAGGTCGAGCGGGAGATCGCATCCGATCCGCAGGCCGCAGCGGAGGTCGAGGGCTGGCAACGGCATCTGTTGCCGATGGCCGAGGACATCGCGCCCGTGGCGCCACCGGAAAATGTCTGGATACGCCTGCAAAACATGCTCGAAAATCCGGCGCCGTCAGGCCGGCCGACGGCACCCGAACGGCTCAGCGCATGGAACAGCCTCACCTTGTGGCGTTCGCTTGCGCTCGGCGCCGGCGCGATCGCAATAGCCTGCATCATCGCCCTGGTGGTGCTGCCGCGCGCGTCCGTCACGCCGCCTGCCGCGCCGACTGCCGCGTACATGGCCTCCGCCATCACCCAGGACAACGGCCAGGTGGGTTGGACCGCGACCATGGACCTGCAACACGCGCGCATGGTGGTGGTGCCGGCCACGCCGCAGAGCCTTCCCGCGGGACATGCTCCCGAACTGTGGCTTATCCCCGCCGGCCAGAAGCCCATCGCGGTGGGGATGATCGCCACCGGCGCGCCGACCACCCTCTCGCTGGACCCGAAGCTGTTGGCACGGCTCGGCCCGACCGCGGCGTTGGCAGTGTCGGTCGAACCGTCCGGTGGTTCGCCGACCGGCCAGCCGACCGGCCCCGTGATCGCCAAGGGCACCATCGGCGCGTCGTCGTAAAACCTCTGCCCGGCGAATCCATACCCGCAAGGGCTCCGCTGTCTGCGGCAACACCTGAGACGGCATCGCATCGGGCGCGATCGGGCCGTCCGCGCGCAGCAGGCTGCGCGTTCGGGATTGAACGTTGACGTGTCCGGATCCAAGCCGGCTCCGGCAAACCGGCATGCATCCGCAAGCGTGCGCGCCACGTATCTGGCTTCGTCCCGAATGGAGAATGGACGATGTCTGGACCGTTGGCGCATGCAGCGACAAGGCACGTTTCGCAGCCCGCCCCGCGTGTTCCACCACGCCTGCGGCGGTGGCGGGGCAAGCTGCGCCAGTGGGTAGACGCCACAGCGGGTACGGACGATGACCCACGCGCCGATCGCATCGACTGGCTGCGCGCGGCGCCGTTCGTCGCCCTGCACCTCGGTTGTCTCGGCGTGTTGTGGGTCGGCGTATCTCCCGCCGCGCTGGTCGTGGCCGGTGCGCTCTACGCGCTGCGCATGTTCGCGCTGACCGGTTTCTACCATCGCTATTTCTCGCACCGCACGTTCCGTACTTCGCGCGCCGTGCAATTCGTGTTCGCCGTGCTCGGGGCGTCCTGCGTGCAACGCGGGCCGCTGTGGTGGGCGGCGCACCACCGCAACCATCATCGCAAGTCCGACACGCCGCTCGATCCGCATTCGCCGGCGATCCAAGGCTTCCTTTGGAGCCACATGGGCTGGTTCCTGACGCCGCGTGCGTTCCGCACCGACCTCGCGCGCGTTCCCGATCTCGCGAAGTACCCCGAGTTGCGCTGGCTGGACCGTTTCGACATCGCGGTGCCGGTGCTGCTGGCGATCGCGCTGTATGTCTTCGGCGCGCTGCTCGACCATTTCGCGCCATCCCTGCACACCGGTGGCGCGCAAATGCTGGTGTGGGGATTCTTCGTATCCACCGTGGTGTTGTTCCACGCCGCGGTGACCATCAACTCGCTGGCGCATCGTTTCGGCTCGCGCCGCTTCGACACGAAAGACAATAGCCGCAACAACGCGGTGCTCGCCCTGCTGACCTTCGGCGAGGGCTGGCACAACAACCATCACTTCTTTCCCGGCAGCGCGCGCCAGGGATTTTGCTGGTGGGAAATCGACCCGACATGGTACGGCCTGAAACTGATGGCGGCGCTGGGTCTGGTGCGCGACCTGCACCCGGTGCCGGCGTGGGTCATGGCCAGGGCGGACAAGGGACATTCGGCATGCGCATCGCCGTGATCGGATCGGGCATCGCGGGGCTTGCATCGGCGTGGCTGCTGTCACGCCGACACGAGGTTACGCTGTTCGAGGCCAACAATTACTTCGGCGGTCACACCCACACCCACGACATTGTGTTGCATGGCGGGCATTACGCCGTCGACACCGGTTTCATCGTCCACAACCCGCGCCATTACCCGCTGCTGACCCGGCTGTTCGACGAGCTGCACGTGGCCTCGCAGCCGACCACGATGAGCTTTTCGGTGCACGACGAGGCGAGCCGGCTGGAATACAACACCGCCTCGCTGGATACGCTGTTCTGCCAGCGTCGCAACCTGCTGTCGCGGCGCTTCTGGGGCATGCTGCGCGACCTGCGGCGCTTCTACCGCGAAGCCCCGGCGTTGCTCGCCGCAGACGAAGCCGGGCCGACGCTTGGAAAATACCTTTCGGAACACCGTTACGGAGCGGCGTTCCGTGACCTGCACCTGGTGCCGATGGCCTCCGCGCTGTGGTCCTCGCCGTCGCAGCGGATCCTCGATTTTCCCGCGCGCTACCTCGTGCGGTTCATGGCCAATCACCAGATGCTGCAGATGGTGGGGCGTCCCGAATGGCGCGTAGTGCGCGGCGGTTCGGCGCGCTACGTGGAGGCGATGCGGGCGCGCTGGCGCGTCCGCGAACGGCTCAACTGCCCGATCCGGGCGGTGCGCCGCGACGCGGAGGGCGTCGAACTGCGCGCGGATGATGGCAGCCGGTCGCGCTTCGATCAGGTGGTTCTGGCCTGTCACAGCGACGAGGCACTGGCGATGCTGGCCGACGCCGATTCGCGCGAGCACGCGATCCTTGGCGCGATTACCTACCAGGCCAACGAGGCGGTGCTGCACACCG
Source organism: Rhodanobacteraceae bacterium (assembly GCA_050737935.1). GTDB lineage: Bacteria > Pseudomonadota > Gammaproteobacteria > Xanthomonadales > Rhodanobacteraceae > 66-474. The sequence goes on along the minus strand of JBOHYO010000049.1, from coordinate 3,803 downwards.
ACGCGACACTGCTGCCGCGCCGGCACAAGGCGTGGGCGGCGTGGAACGCCTTCGTCCCGCGCGATCCCGGCGTTGCCTGCACCGTCAGTTACTGCATGAACCTGCTGCAGGGCCTCGACGCGCCGGAACCGCTGGTGGTCACGCTCAATCGCGGCGATGTGATCGATCCCGGCAAAGTGCTGCGGCGCATGCGCTACCGGCATCCGCAATACAGCCACGCCGCGGTCGCCGCGCAGGGCCGCAAACACGAAATCCAGGGCCGGTGCCGTACCTGGTTCGCCGGCGCTTACTGGGGCTGGGGTTTCCACGAAGACGGCATGCGCAGTGCAGTGGACGTGGCGCAAGCGCTCGGCGTGGATTGGCCTGCTGAGCAGGGCGTGCATGCCGCGCCGGCATTGGCGTGCGCCGCATGACGATGCGACCGGACGCCATGGAATTCGAACCCGCCAGCGCGGTGTACGAAGGCGCCGTCGTGCATCGGCGTCTGGCGCCACACCCGCATGCGTTTTCCTATCGCATGGCGCAGATCGATCTCGACCTCGATGAGCTCGACCGCGTGTTCGCGGGGCGCTGGCTTTGGTCCGCGCATCGCCGCAATCTCGCCGAGTTCCGGCGCAGCGATTACCTGGGTCCGGTCGACATGCCGCTGGCCGAGGCGGTGCGCATGCGCGTCGAACAGGCGACCGGCCGCCGCCCGGTGGGGCCGGTCCGGATGCTGACCCACTTGCGTTACGCGGGCCTGATCTTCAATCCGGTCAGCTTCTACTACTGCTATGCCGGCGACGGCACGACCCTGGCCTGCATCGTTGCCGAGATCACCAACACCCCGTGGCACGAGCGCCACGCATACGTATTGCCTGTGGAAACCGCACAAGTGCACGGGCGCATGCTGGGTTGGGCGTTCGACAAGGCCTTCCACGTCTCCCCGTTCATGCCGATGGAGCGCCGCTACGACTGGCGCTTCTCCGTACCCGGCGAGGACCTGCACGTGCACATGGACGTGCTGCGCGACGACCACCGCGAATTCGACGCACACCTGCGCCTGCAACGCCTGCCGCTGACCGGTACGTCGCTGGCACGCGTGCTGTGGCGCTATCCGCTGATGACCGCGCAGGTCGTGGGCGCGATCTACTGGCAGGCACTGCGCCTGTGGATGAAGCGCAACCCCTTTCACGACCACCCGCAAACCTCGTGAGGCCGACATGAATGCATTGGCGAGTTCCGAAACGCGTTCCGAACGCGCGACGATGCCCGCCTTCGACCGCTTCCTGCGCGGGCGACTGGTCGGGCAGCTCGCGGGTATCACACACGGAAGGCTGCTGCTGCGCGATGCGCTTGGCACGCTCGAACTCGGCACGCCGTCGGACCTGGAGGTGCATGTCGAAGTGCTGGATTCCGCGTTCTACCGGATGGTGGCCGCGAACGGCAGCGTCGGCGCCGGTGAGGCATACATGGATAGCCTTTGGCGTTGCGACGATCTCGTCGCTCTGGTGCGGTTGCTGCTGCGCAACCGTGTACTGCTCGACGGCATGGAAACCGGACTGGCACGGCTGGGCAGCTTCGCGCTGCGTGGCTGGCACGCCCTGAATCGCAACACCCGCGCAGGCAGCCGCCGCAACATCGCGGCGCATTACGACCTCGGCAATGAATTCTTCAAGCTCTTCCTTTCGCGGGATCTCATGTACTCGTCGGCGTACTGGGCCAAGGGCGACGACCTGGAAGCGGCCTCGGCGCGCAAGCTCGATACGATCTGCCGCAAGCTGCGATTGCGGCCCGGTGACCGCGTGGTCGAAATCGGCACCGGCTGGGGTGGCTTCGCAATTCATGCCGCCCGATACTACGGGTGCCACGTCACCACCACCACGATTTCGTGCGAGCAGCAGGCGCTGGCTTGCGCGCGCGTGGCCGAAGCGGGCCTGGGAGATCGCATCGACGTGCGGCTGGACGATTACCGTGATCTGGATGGCCGGTACGACAAGCTCGTTTCGATCGAGATGATCGAGGCGATCGGCGCCGAACATCTGGACGTCTATTTCGGAATGGTCGGGCGACTCCTGAAGCGCGACGGGCTGGCGCTGATTCAGGCGATCACCATCGAGGACCACCGCTACCGGCAGGCGCTGAAGAGCGTGGACTTCATCAAGCGTCATGTGTTTCCGGGCAGCTTCATCCCTTCCGTCAGCGCGATGCTGGCCGCCAAGACCCGCGCCAGCGACTTGGGCCTGATCGAGCTGGAGGACTTCGGCGATTCCTACGCGCGCACGCTGCGCGCCTGGCGGGAACGCTTCCTCGCGCACCTGCCGGAAGTCCGCGCGCAGGGTTTCGACGAGCGCTTCGTCCGCATGTGGGAGTTCTACCTCGCCTATTGCGAGGGCGGCTTCCTGGAACGCTCGATCGGCGTGGGACACCTGTTGCTGGCGAAACCCGGCTGGCGGCGCGCGCCGGCCCGCGACTGGGCGTGTGGATGAATTTCTGGCTCACACTCGGCGCCTACGAAGCGGTCTGGTTTGCCGCCGTGATCGGCGCGGGCCGCGGGCTGGCCTGGCCGGGCGTGGCGGGTGCGGCGTTGTTCGTCGTGTGGCGCTTGGGCGTGTCCCGGCAGCGCGGCATCGAACTGCGGTTGATCGCGGTGGCATTGCTGATGGGCGTGGCGGCGGAATCGGCCTGGGTGTACGGCGGCCTGATCCGCTACGCGGCGCCGTGGCCGTGGGCCGCGGCACCGGCCTGGATCCTCGGCCTGTGGGTCGCATTCGCGGCGACCATCGTGCCGTTGTTCGGCCATCTGCATACACGGCCATGGCTGGCCGCGTTGTTCGGGGCGATCGGCGGTCCGCTCGCGTATCTTGCCGCGGCACGCGGCTGGCACGCTGCGGTCTTCATCGCCCCACGCTGGCAGGTACTGCCGTGGATTGCTCTGGGCTGGGGCATTGCCTTGCCGGTGCTCACCTCGCTGGCGCGCTACTGGCTGCGCGGCGCTTCGCCATCGCCGCAACGGAGCGTGTCATGAATCCGTGGCTCGGCCTGCTGATCGTCGGGTTGCTGGCGGCGCCGATGATGGCGCTCGGCTGGCACTGGCAGCGCCGGCATACCAACACCGGTATCGTCGACGTGTTGTGGGCAGCGGGGCTTGGCGGTGGCGCGGTGTTGCTGGCCTTGGTGGGCGAAGGTGCGGTGGCCCCGCGCCTTGTGCTTGCCGCGCTCGGCGGTTTGTGGGGCCTGCGGCTGGCGGCGCATCTCTGGGCACGGGTGCGCGGCGAGCCGGAGGACGGCCGCTATCGGGAACTGCGCGCGCATTGGCATGGCGACCAGCGCAAGCTGTTCGCGTTCTTCCAGTTCCAGGCGTTGCTGATCGTGCTGTTCGCGCTGCCGTTTCTGGCGGTGGCCGGCAATCGTGCGGTGTCGCCCGGATGGCTGGTTGCCGGCGCCGCCATCTGGCTGGGCAGCGTCGCCGGGGAGGCAATTGCCGACCGGCAACTGGCACGTTTCCGCGCCGACCCCACGCACCGTGGCAGGACCTGCCGCACCGGGCTGTGGCGTTATTCGCGGCACCCCAATTATTTCTTCGAATGGCTGCACTGGTTCGCCTACGTCGCGCTGGCGGCCGGCTCGCCGATCTGGTGGCTGGCGTGGTCGGGGCCGCTGGTGATGTACGTGTTCCTGCGCTACATCAGCGGCATTCCCTATACCGAGGCACAGGCGTTGCGCACGCGCGGCGACGATTACCGGGAATACCAGCGCAATACGCCGATGCTGTTTCCGTGGTTTCCGCACCATTCGCATGCGACAAGGACCGAATCATGAAC
>JBOHYO010000048.1:0-16509 GCA_050737935.1 Rhodanobacteraceae bacterium | reverse complement strand
TCGGTGACCGGCACCAGGTCGCGGCTCTCCGCCGCCAGCGCGAGGTCGCGCCAGTAACTGTGCAACACCAGCGAGTCGCCCGCTCGCAAGGTCATCTTGCGCACGTCTTCGCCGCGGGTGACCTCGTCCCCTCGGTTCAGCGCCAGCACCGAAATCCCGTAGCGCTTGCGCAGGCGCAGCTCGCCGACCTGGTGCTTGACCCATTTCGAGTTGGGTGGAATCACCACCTCGGAAATGCCCGCGCGGGTGGGGTTGAACATGTCGGCCAGCGCCTGGATGCGGTTGCCGACGCGGCACTGCAGCGCCTGCGCGAACGCGGTGACGTCGGCGCGTTCGCCGAGCACGCCGAGCACGGTGCCGACCCAGATCATCTGGTCCGACGGCGGCGCGAGGCGCGCCTCGTTGCCGTTCTTGACCGCCAGGATCAGTGGCGCCTTCTCCAGCGTTTCGGCCTCGCCGATACTCATGCCCACCAGCGGGCTGTCGGCGGTGACGGTGAGTTCGATCACCTCGCCATCAATGCCGTAGGTGTCGGCGAAGTAGCTCTCGGTGCGGCCGGGCGTGACCTTGGGTTTGTCGTCGTCGTCCGGCATCAGGCGGCGCGTCAGCAGCGCGAAATACCCGATGCCGACCAGCAGCAACGGAATGCCGATAGGCGTGATCGAGAACAGCGAAAACGGCTCGATGGTCTGCGCGCCAGGCGGCAGATTGCGGTCGGCGCTGGCGATCAGGTCGTTCAGCAGGATCAGCGGCGAGTTGGAGATCAGCGTCATGCTGGTGCCGGCGAGGATGCAGCAGGCCATCGGCAGCAGCAGCCGCTTCAACGGCACGCCGGTGCGCGCGGAGATCCGGCTCGCGACCGGCAGGAACAGCGCGGCCAGCGCCTGGCTCTGGATGATCGAGGACAGGCCGCCGACCGTCGCGTTGAGCGCCAGCGACACGCGGCTCTCGACGCCGCCGGACACCCGCAGGATGAACGAGGCCGCGCGATTCAGCACCCCGGTGCGATCCAGCCCCGCACCCATCACCATCACGCCGATCAGCGACAGCACCGCGTTGGAAGCGAAGCCGTTGAACAGCTGGTCGATCGGCATCAGCCCGGTGATCCCGATCACCACCACCACCAGCAGCGCCACGATGTCGGCGCGCACCCACTCGAGGATCAGCATCAACACCGTGAAGGCGACCAGCCCGAGCACCAGCATCATGTCGGGGGTTAGGGTCAGCTCCATCGGGGCTCGGCTTCGTCAGGTCAGCGGATTGGCAATGGCGGCATGCGACGCCCCCGGTTGACGGTCGCGAATGCACGCGGGTTGCGCGATGCCGGTGCAGCGGGCGAAGTGTACACGCCGGTTCTCCGGGTATTGCGGGCACCTCCCTGTGCGGACCGCCGACTGCGCCGGGTCAGGCGGAATCCGGCGATCATGCCACACGGTCATACAACAGATCCGTAACCGGGTGCCCCAGCGCGACGCCGCGCCGTTCGAAGCGCGTTTCGATCCGCCATGGCGGACGCCTGGATTCACCGCTTTCCCCCTCGCGCAGTCGCCAGCCCGTGTGGCCAGCCAGCACCTCCCGCATGTGCAAAGCATACTCGGGCCAGTCGGTTGCAAGGTGCAACAGACCGCCCACTTTGACGCTGTGCGCGAGCAAGGCGACGAACGTGGCCTGGATCAGCCTGCGCTTGTGGTGGCGCTTCTTGGGCCAGGGATCCGGGAACCAGATCCGCACCTCGTCCAGCGCGCCGCTCGGGAGTTCATGCTGCAGCACCTCGACGGCATCGTGGTTCCAGATGCGCACGTTGCACGCGTCCAGCGCGGCGAGCGCGTTCATCAGGCGGCCGACACCAGGGCGGTGCACCTCGATACCAAGGTAGTCGCGCGCGCGATCGTGTTCGGCGGCCCACGCCAGCGCCTCGCCGTTGCCGAAGCCGATTTCCAGTACCCGCGGCGCCCGGCGTCCGAACAGTGCATCGAGATCGCATGGCGCGCCGCGGCTTTTGGAAGAGGTGTAGTCGACGCCGAAACGCTGCCAGTGCTGTCCGAACGCGCGCTGCTGCGCGACGGTGATCCTGCCTTCCCTCAGGACATAGCTACGAATGGTGCGGGGATGGTCTGGAACTTGGTTGTCGGTCATCGCGTTGTTCTTTCCCTCTCCCTTGGGGAGAGGGTGGCGCGAAGCGCCGGGTGAGGGTGAGAAGCGGCGTTTGCGTGATGCTGGGGCATCACGCGCCGTTTCGAACGGGCGGCCAAGGATGGCCGCACTGGCGCCCGGCACCATGGATGGTTGATTGTCGGTGAGTATCCCGAATTTCAGCCAATCATGCCGTCGACCGGACTGGATGCGGACGCATAGCGCTTGCGCGGGATGCGGCCGGCGCGGAATGCGGCGCGACCGGCTTCGATCGCGCACTTCATCGCATGTGCCATCAGCACCGGGTCCTTCGCGTGGGCGATCGCGGTGTTCATCAGCACGCCGTCGCAGCCGAGTTCCATCGCCAGCGCGGCATCCGATGCGGTGCCGACGCCAGCATCGACGATCACCGGGATCTTCGCGTTCTCGACGATCTCGAGGATGGTGTAGCGATTCTGGATGCCGAGGCCGGAGCCGATCGGCGCGGCCAGCGGCATCACCGCCGCGCAGCCCATCTCCTCGAAGCGCTTGGCGAGCAGCGGATCGTCGGTGGTATAGACCATGACTTCGAAACCGTCCTTCACCAGCACCTCGGCGGCGGCCAGCGTCTCGATGACGTCGGGGAACAACGTTTTCTGGTCGCCAATCACTTCCAGCTTCACCAGCGAATGGCCGTCGAGCAATTCGCGCGCGAGCCGGCAGGTGCGCAGGGCTTCCTCGGCGCTGTGGCAGCCGGCGGTATTCGGAAGCAGCGTGAAGCGTTCCGGCGGCAGCACGTCGAGCAGGTTGGGTTCGTTCGGCTTCTGGCCGAGGTTCATCCGCCGCACGGCGAACGTGACGATTTCCGAGCCGGCGGCTTCGGTGGCGCGGCGGGTTTCATCCGGATCCTTGAACTTTCCGGTGCCGGTCAGGAGGCGTGAGCGGTAGGCGCGGCCCGCGATGACCAGCGGATCCGGCAGATCCTTGCTGGCGGAGGGTTTTGGTTGGGCGTTCATGACGGTGGCATCGCAGTTGAAACAAACTGCAATTCTACTGGCGTCGCTGGCGAACCTCTGATCAGCCCCTTGCTCCGTCATTCCCGCGAAAGCGGGGATCCAGTGGCGTTTACCAATCCTGCTGCTTTTCGAGAGACGCTGGATCCCGGATATCGCATCGCGATTCCGGGAGGACGAGCAAAATCAGATGTCCCCTAGCCGCCCCCGATCGCCTGCACGATCTCCACCCGGTCGCCATCCTGGAGCACCTGTTGCGCGTGCCGGCTGCGCGGCACGATCTCGCGGTTGACTTCGACTGCGACCTTGCGCTCGCCGTGGCCTGCTTCGGTCAGCAGCGCGGCGACCGTGGTCGCCGCCTTGCATTCGCGCGGTTGGCCATTCAGCGTGATTTGCATGCGCCCCTTGTATCCACGCGCAAGAGACGGGGTTCGAAGCGGCGGGTGTGGAAAGTCAGGCCAAGGAACGCCGTTCTGGTATCTCCGGGCTCGAACGCGACCGAAGAAATCGTCGGCTTCAGAGGGGCAGCGAGCATGGACGATCGCAAAAACTAATGTATCTGCGTGTGGCCACTGCTGTCCGGGTGCTTCTTCGACGGGCGTTCCTGGCGCTCCCTGGCCGGTGGATGCTGCGGGGTGGCACGGGGCGCGTAGTGTTCCTGTGGCCGCTGTACCGCGGGCTGGCGCGCCTCGCGTTGCGCCTGTTGGACTTGCTGCGCGCGCATCTGCTGCACCTGCCGTTGCTGTTGCACCGGTGGGGCGCGGACCGGCTGCGGCGATCGCGCCTGCGTTTCGCGCTGCCGCTGCATCTGCGTCTGCGCCGCGCGTTGTCTCGCCATTTGCTGCTGTTGCGCCCGTTGTTGCGTGGCGGCGGCGCTTCGCTGCCGAACCTGTTGCGCGCGGACCTGCTGCTGTGCCTGTTCCTGTCGCTGCTGTTGCGGCTGCGGCCGCACGATTCGCGCGCGCGATTGCGCCTGGGTGTCTGGCCGCGGCTGCGACCGCGATGCGGGCCGGAGCGGTCGTACCACCGGCAGACGGCCGGCTGCGGCCGGTGCGTGCTGGTCTTTCTGTTGGGGAGCGGGGCGAATCGTGGCGGGTCGCGGCAGTGTTGCCGTCCGCTCCGGACTCCGGAAGCGCGCGGACGGCAGCTCGCCCGCACGTAGCGGCGCCTGGCGGCTGGGCCGCGGCTGGGCCGGAATCGGATGCACCGTGTTCTTGAAGGGAGGCGGGTGCGCATCACTGGCCACCCGACCCGAGGCTTTCGTCGTTCGCGGCGACACGTCGCGGTGCGCCGGTTGCGCGGCGGTCGAATCGCGACGGGGCGCAGCTTTGATGGTGGCCGGGCGCGTCGCTTTGCCGGGCGCCGCGGCGACGAGCTTCACGCGTCGCTCGCTCGCTGCGCGGGCCGGCTGGGCCTTGCCCAGGTTGCGCAACTGTTCCTCGCTCAGCGGCTGGCCGTGCTGGCGGGCGATGATCTTTTCGCGTGCGGCAAAGTCGACCGGGCGCGGTGGCGGTGCATGTCGCGCGACCACCGGACGGGCAAAGGGTTCGCGACCGCCGTGCAACACCGCGGGCCGGGCGGCCGGCCGGTGCAGGCCGAGGCTGGCCTTGCCCGGGTTGACGTCCGGACGCACCGCTACGTGCATGTTCCGGAGCTGCCTGGAATCCAGCTTCAGCGCCGCCGGATGCACGGGTCGCGCATTGGCGAAAATCGTCCGTGGCACCATCGTGACCGCGCCCGGCAGGTCACGGTTGCGGTAGTGGTTGCGGCGGTGGATATCGGAGTACCGCTGATCGCGGTAATCGTCGTAGAAATTGTTGATCGCCCTCCGGTTGACGTAGACATTGCGGATGTTGGTGACGTTGACATTGGTGAAATAGCCGCGCGAGGCGTGGAACCAAGGCACGTACACGTCGCGCGGTCCCAGCGGGAACCAGCCGACCGGACCGCCGCCGCCGACGCGGATCGACAGCGATGCGCCCGACCCGCCGACGAAGGCCACCAGCGCCGGCGCGTACACCGGGCGCACGTTGGCGGGCCCTGGCAACCAGCCCCAGCGGTTCCTGGCGTACACCCAGCGTCCGTAGTGGAATGGCGCGAATCCCCATGGCTGGTTGTCCACCCACGTCCAGCCCCACGGATCGATCCACGCCCAATGGCCGTAGCGATAGGGCGCCCAGCCGACTGGCACCGACCTCGGGTACCAGACGTTGCCGTATTCGGGCACGTCGTTCCACTGGCCGTACTGGTACAAATCATCGCCGCCGATCATGTCGGGCGGAATGTATTGCCGCTGCTGCTCGGTGTAGTTCGCGTAGTTGGCGTCGCGGGTTTCGCAGAAACGGTCGAAGTCGTCGGGCTCCGGCAAGCCGTTGGTGTCGACGCTGGTCAACATCGAGTCGTTGAAGCGGTAGGAGCTTCCTGGCGCGACCTCGCGACTGGCGCCATTTTCGCCGTACACGATGCCCGAGCCGCGAAACACCGTGACCATGCTGCCGGTGCCCGTCGGGCTGTTGTCGATCCGGTATGTGCCGGGGGCGGTGGCGACGAAGGCGATCGTCGGGGTGTCGACCTCGAAGTTTTCGCCATCAGCCAGATCGCGCACCGCGAGGTTGAGGGTGCCCTGGGAGAGTTCGATCTGGACGTTGTTCTCGTCGAGGTTGAGGAAATCGAACGCGCTGCCGTGGTCGATCCGCACCGCTGCGTCGCCCAGCTCCAGCGTTGCGCGGCCGTCATCGCCGGTCAGCAGGCGATCGCCGATGACCATCGGCCGGTTGACCTCGACCGAACCCCAGTCGCTCTCGCCGGCGGGCGCGAACTGCACCTGGCCGGACAGGTAGGCGAGCCGCGCAACACGACCGGGTGCCTGCCCGGCATCCTCGCCCTGCACCGGCCCGTTCAACGGGTTGTATTGCTGCGCGTTCGCCGCGGCGGTGAAGGTGAGCAGCGCGATGCACGTGCAGCCCATCACCAGCAGCGAGCGAAGGATGCGAAGAAGGGACATGGCGACCCCCGAAAGAGTGTCCGGGCGCGTGATCGATCCGTCGGACGGCGCCCCTCGCCCGACGTGGCTAGTTAACGCCATGCAAGCTGAATGTAATATTACACCGGTCGGTCCAGTATCTAGCGCCGCGGTCCGGTTGGGCGCGAGTGGGCTGTGGACGCCGTTGCGCGGGCGGCGCGGGCATCGCTACCATTCCCCTCCCTGCGCGGGTGTAGCTCAATGGCAGAGCTGTAGCTTCCCAAGCTACTGACGAGGGTTCGATTCCCTTCACCCGCTTGGACCTCTTCGGCATGATCGACGCGCGTGGTGTCCTTCCCGTTTTCGGCTGGCGCGAGCGCGTTGCGCTGCCGCGGCTGGGCATCGGCCGGATCAAGGCCAAGCTCGACACCGGCGCCCGCTCGTCCGCCTTGCATATGGATTCCCTCGAGACATTTCGTCGCGACGGCCGGGATTGGCTGCGCTTCGGACTGGTGACCGGACGGCGTCCTCCCTGCAGCGTCGTTTGCGAGGCGCCCGCGCTGGATCGTCGTCGCGTCACCGACTCGAGCGGCAACGCCAGCGTGCGCTGGTTCATCGAAACCGAGGTGGTGCTGGGTACGCTGGCGCTGGGCATCGAGGTCAGCCTCACCAATCGCCGCGGGATGTTGTTCCCGATGCTGCTGGGACGTACGGCGCTGGCCGGACGCGCGCTCGTCGATCCCGCACGTTCGTATACGCTTGCCCGCCCGTCCCCAGTGCCGCAACCGACCCGATGAAGCTCGCGATCCTCTCGCGCAACGCGCGGCTGTACTCGACCATGCGGCTGCTGGCCGCCGCCCGCGCGCGCGGTCACAAGGCGCGGGTGCTCGATCCGCTGCGCTGCTACATGCGCATCTCGCACGATGGCTTCGGCGTCCACTACGGTGGCCGCCAGTTGAAGGGCTACGACTGCGTGATCCCGCGCATCGGCGCGTCGGTGACTTTCTACGGCACCGCGGTGCTTCGCCAATTCGAGATGATGGGGGTATACACGCCCAGCCCGTCCGAAGCCGTGTTGCGCGCGCGCGACAAGCTGCGCAGCCTGCAGATGCTCGCCAGCCATGGGATCGACCTGCCGGCGACGGTGTTCGGCGACAACCCCGACGACACCCGCGACCTGCTCGCGATGCTCGGGCCGCCGCCGCACGTGATCAAGCTCAACGAAGGCGCGCAAGGCACCGGCGTGGTACTGGCCGAGAAGCTGCCTGCCTCGCAAAGCGTGATCGAGGCGTTCCGCGGCCTGTACGCCAACTTCCTGGTGCAGGAGTTCGTGCGCGAGGCGAACGGGCGCGACATCCGCTGCTTCGTCGTAGGAGGCAGGGTGGTGGCGGCGATGGAGCGCGCGGCGGTCGAAGGTGATTTTCGCGCCAACCTGCACCGCGGCGGCACCGGCAGTCCGGTGAAACTGGCTGCGGAGGAGCGCCGCACCGCGCTGCGCGCGGCCAAGGTGCTCGGCCTCGGCATCGCCGGCGTCGACTTGCTGCGTTCCGAACGCGGGCCGCTGCTGCTGGAGGTCAACGCTTCGCCGGGGCTCGAGGGCATCGAAAAAGTCACCGGGGTGGATGTGGCCGACGCGGTGATCCGGCACCTTGAAGTTGCGCTGGCGAGCTGATCCGGTTGGGGGAAGTCGATGCGCGCCAGGTTTTCACGCGCCCACGATCGTTCCTGAACGGGGCAACAGCGGGGTGATGTGGCCGATGTGGAGATTGAGCACCTCGAAAAGGCGCAGCCTCGCAGTCACGCTCCCCTTGCAACACTCCGCATAGCCCACGAACCACGTAGTACGAATTCAATCGTTGACAGGCTTCGGCAGTTTTGCGTAGCATGGCCAATCCGCGTCGTCTCCGTTCGGTACGCGGCAACTGTTGGGGAGTTTTTGAAGATGAAGACATCGAGTGGGCTCATTCTCGCTGCCGCGATCGGAACGCTGATGCTGCAGGGTTGTGCCGCCACCGGCGAGACCAGGGCAAGCGTCGCGCCGACGGCCGCAACGACGGGCCACGCGGCTCCGATGGCCGTGGCGCCCACCGCGAAGGTTCCCGAGGAAAATGGCAAGCCGGTCGTCAAGGCCGACACCGCGGACAATTTTGCGGCGATCGTCGCGGCCATCCATCAGCAGATGCAGCCGGGCGGCCGCTGGCAGTACATCGACAACCGGGAACGCGCCACCATCAATGGCAGCTTTGGCGACATGCAGGCGCTGTACGACCAGTTCGGTAGCGTCGACAAGATGGACCAGGCCGCGAAGATGCGGCTGCTCGCCGATCAGGACACCATCAATGCCATTCTCACCCGAAAGGATGGTGATCGCCTGATCTGTGAATCCAGCATGCCGGTGGGTTCGCACTTCCTGGTCAAGACTTGCAAGACCTATGCGCAGAGGCAGGCAGAACAGCGAGGGGCGCAAGAATTCATGCGGCAACGCGAGGGAACCATGCAACAGAGAACTGGCCACTGAAAAGAGGGTTTTCGGGATTCGCGAATGGTCGCGCCATTCGAGGTGCCATTCGATGCGGTCCCGACTGTCCGACGCGCTCCTGGTTGGGACGAAGCTCTGGCCGGTCGGTCCGTTGACCCGGACGCAGGACGCAGGACGCGAGTTCGCAGGAGCAGATGGGTAATCTCCGGAGCCAGACATGATGGTCGCCCGCGAGCGAAAGGTACCCCGGCCCACCGCGGCCGAACTTGAAATCCTGCAGGTGCTGTGGGAACACGGCGCCTGCACGGTGCGCGAGGTGCACGAGGAATTGCACCGGCTGGACGGCACCGGCTACACCACCGCGCTGAAGCAGCTCCAGATCATGTTCGACAAGGGCCTGGTGCTGCGCGATGAGTCCCGGCGGGCGCATGTGTACCGCGCTTCGGTGACCAAGGAACGTACCCAGAAGACGTTCCTGTCCGACATGCTGCAGCGCGTGTTCGATGGCTCGCCGTCGCGGCTGGTGTTGCAGGCGCTGGGCGATCACAAGGCCAGCCGCGCCGAATTGCATGAAATTCGCGCGCTGTTGAACCGCCTCGACAAGGAAGCCGAGTCGTGAGCGCGGCCGGGATCTTCTCGATTGCGGTCGTCGCCCTGGGCTGGAGCCTGCTGCATTTCGTGTGGCAGGCCGCCGTCGTGGGTGTCGTGTATGCGCTGATCCGCGGCTTCCTGCCGCGCGGCAACCCACGCTATCTGGCCGCGATGCTGGCGATGCTGGCGATGGCGGTGTGTGCACTGGTTACGGCGTGGCACGAGGCGGGCTTGTATGCGGCCACCGTGGACCTTCCGGGGGAACTGGTGTCCGCGACCTCGGCCGGCGCTTCCTCATTTGCCGCAGCGTCCTCGAATTGGCAAGCGTGGCTGGATGCGATGTTGCCGTGGCTGGTGCTGGTGTGGGCAGCCGGGGTGGGCGTACTCGGGATGCGGGTGTACCGGCAATGCCGGGGCTTGCGTTCGATCCTGCGCGCGGCGGGGATACTCCCTGAATGGCAGGCCCGCGCGCGGGCACTTGCCGACCGCATGCGCTTGCGTCGGGTGGTGCCGGTGCTGGTCAGCCTGCGGGTCGCGACGCCAACCCTGATCGGGTGGGCGCGTCCGGCCGTGGTGTTGCCGCTCGCGGTGCTGGCGCGCATGCCGGCGGCACAGATCGACCTGGTGCTCGCCCATGAGCTGGCGCACCTCAAACGCCTCGATCCATTGGCGAACCTGTTCCAGGTGGTGCTGGAAACGTTGTTCTTCTATCACCCGGTGGTGCACTGGATTTCGCGCGACGCGCGCAACGAACGTGAGCTGTGCTGCGATGCCGTGGCGCTGCAGGCGACCGGGGGCAAGCGTCGCGACTTCGTGGCGGCGCTGGCCGAGCTGGCGGAATTTCGCACCAGCCACGCCCGACTGGCGCTGGCTGCGAGTGGCGGTGCGCTGGCGGAACGGGCCTGGTTCATTGCCGGCAACGTGCCGGAGCCTCGACACCGGCACGCCGGCCTCGCGCTCGCCGGCCTGGCGCTGCTCGGCTTGGCGCTCGCGCTAGGGGTCGCCTGGCGGCAGGACGTTTTGCGCCAGCGTTTCGACGACGTGCTGGCCGGCAACGTGGCCGCGCTGCGGCAGAGCCTCGGCGGCATCGCCGGACCATCGATGTCGCTTGGATACCAGCTTCCCGAACGGCGACCGCGCCTGGCGCCCGTGTCGCTCGCCTCGCTCGCTTCGCCAACGCCGGCATCGGTTGTCGTGCCGCGCGGGGCGAAAATCGAGGTGGCATCACCGTTGTTTTCGGTGCAGGACTTGGCGTCGGCGCATGCAGGTCTGCTTCCGCTCGTGGTGCGTTCGCCGGCGTCCGCAAGCGCCGTGGGCCGGTCCGGATCGGCAGGGAAGCCGCGCGCGGTCGACGCGCCGCAGCCGGAGTATCCGGCGCAGGCGCTTTTCAACGGGGTGCAGGGCCGGGTGGAGATCCAGTTCGCGTTGAACGCGGCGGGTGTCCCCCGTGAGATGCGGGTGGTGGACACGTCGGGATCGGGATTGCTCGACGGCGCCGCGCTCGACGCGCTCGCCCATTGGCGCTTCACGCCGCCCGCAGTTGCCGGGCGGCAGTACCGCCAAACCTTCAACTTCCGGCTGGACGCAAGCGCGGGTATGGCTGATGCCGATGTGACGCAGGGCTGCCTGCGATCGACCGGCACCCACATCTGCAGGCACCCGACGGACGCGGCCCCGGACGTGCGGGTGCTGCGTCCAGGCCGCTGAAGGCATAGCCATCGGCGCAGCGCGCGGACGCGATTCTCGCTAAGCTTGCAGCCTGCGCGAGGAAGCGCGCCAGTCGGGAATATCCATGCGTGTGCTGGTGATCGAGGACAACAACGACATCGCCACCAACATCGGCGATTACCTGGAGGACCGGGGCCACGTGGTCGATTTCGCCGGTGACGGCGTGACCGGGCTGCACTTGGCCGTGGTCAACGATTTCGACGTGATCGTGCTGGACCTGACCCTGCCGGGCATGGACGGGATCGAGGTCTGCAAGAAGCTGCGCGGCGAGGCGCACAAGCACACGCCGGTGTTGATGCTGACCGCGCGCGACGCGCTGGAACAGAAGCTCACCGGTTTCGAATCGGGCGCCGACGACTACATGACCAAGCCGTTCGCGCTGCAGGAACTTGCCGCGCGGCTGGAGGTGCTGGCGCGGCGCGGCAAGGGGCCCACGAGCCGGGTGCTGAAGATCGCCGACCTCACCTACAACCTCGACACCCTGGTGGTCACCCGCGCGGGACATTCGATCCAGCTCAATCCGATCGGCCTGAAATTGCTGCAGGCGCTGATGGAGGCGAGCCCGTCGGTGGTCACCCGCCAGGATCTCGAGCAGCGGGTGTGGGGCGAGGAGTTGCCGGACTCCGATTCGCTGCGCGTCCACATCCATGGCCTTCGCGCTGCGATCGACAAACCGTACGGCAAGCCGCTGATCCACACCCGCCACGGCATCGGCTACCGCATGGTCGATCCGGATGCAGTCCCGGCGTAAGCTCCGCTTCCGGCTGATCGTTACCTTCACGCTGTTCGGCTTCTGCCTCAGCGCGCTGTTTGCCGTGGCGTCGCTGTACGTGCGCGCCAAAGTCGAAAACCAGTTGATCGACCAGAGCCTCGAGGCCGATCTCCAGCAGGCGGTGGAGAACAAGCACCAGCATCCTGACCAGCCGCTGCAGTCGAAGCTGATCGTCGTGTGGCTCTGGAACGACCGCACCGTGTACCAGGCGCCGCTGGCGTGGCAGGGGCTGAACCCCGGCGTGTACGACATGCGCGGTGGCGACAATGGCCTGCCGCAGCACTACAAGCTGGCGGTGGTGCGCAAGTACGGGATCGATGCGTTCCTCACCTACGACATCAGCCGCGAGGGGCTCGGCAAACGGCAGTTGCTCACCAGCCTGGTCGGTGCGGTCGTCCTGTTCACGCTGCTGTCGCTCGCGGTGGGTTACTGGCTGTCGCGGCGGGTGATGCGGCCGGTGACCGAACTCGCGCAACGGCTGCGCGCGTTCCGCAGCGGGCGGCAACTGGAATCGCTGGCGCCGCATTTCGCCGAGGACGAGGTCGGTGAGCTGGCGGCCGCGCTCGACGACTACGCCCAGCGCCAGAGCGCACTGATCGAGCGCGATCGCGAATTCAACTCCGATGTCAGCCACGAACTGCGCACGCCGCTCGCGGTGATCGCGAGTACCACCGAGCTGCTGGTCGCAACCCCCGACCTGCCCGAGAAGCTGCGCACCCGTCTGCAGCGGATCGAACGCGCGGTGCGGCAGGCGACCGAGCTGACCCAGGCCCTGCTGCTGCTGTCACGCGCGGAACGCTCCGGGCCGGTCGATGGCGAAACGACGGATGTCGCCAAGGTCGTCCTGGAGGTGATCGACATCCATCGCCCCGACGTCGGGCGCAAATCGATCGAACTGCGCGCCGTAATCGAAGCACCGCTGACCGTGGAGGCCCCGTCCTCGGTGGTCGCAGTCGCGCTCGGCAACCTCGTGGGCAACGCCTGCAAGTACACCCAGGAAGGCGAGATCGTGGTGCGCGTACAGCCGGGGCGCGTGCGGGTCGAGGACACCGGTCCGGGCATCAAGGCGGAGGATGCCGAGCGCCTTTTCGAGCGCGGAGTACGCGGCGAGGGCGAGACGGTCAAGGGTGCCGGGCTCGGCCTCGCGATCGTGCGCCGGCTGTGCGAGTTGTACGGCTGGCGGGTGACGCTGGAACCGCGGGCGGAGCGCGGCGCAGTTGCGACGTTGGATTTCCAGGAAGAACGCTAGCCGGAGACCACAGGACACCTGCCGGTGTCGGCATGTGGGGCTCAATGCAAATCGGACATGTGTCGACTGCTTTGATCCATCCAAGGCAGATAGCAACGTTTAATTACCTCAGTTCCCTTTCCCTGCGTTAGGTAAGCTCCTTGGGTGACCTCCTGCGTTTCCCGGTCGCCAAAGCCACCACTACTAAACCAACAAAGAACAATGTCAATGTGGAGGGCTCTGGAACGCTCGCGAACTCATGGTCCGTTACCGCAAACCCAGAACCAGTATATGGAGTGCCTTGGTATCCATTGACAGGATCAAAGGTAAACTTCGTGGTACTGAACAACATCCCCGGTAAGCCAGCAACCACACCATTTGCGATTTCAAACTCTTGGCCCGGAACAAAGCGTGCATTGACGTCCGCAAGAAGGTCTGCGCCGCCATTCGTGTAAGCGTTGAGATCCACCAATGAATAAAGGAGGTCTCCGCCGCCGATGGTGCCGTCACCATTCGTGTCTCCCCAAAGGTCCGGGAGCACTAGCAATTCTCCCGGGTAGGCTTGGCTAACGAAGTCGAAAACGCTACCAAGAATGACTTGACCTGTATTCGGATCAACGAAAAGCGCTTCGATTTTCAACTGCTGCTTGGCCCCTGGCTTGACATCACCAGGCCCTCCTCCAGCCATGCCCACCGCTTCGGTCGAGTTAAAAGCATCGCAGTGGTCGATCCCGGGGCCCGGTGGTGGCACATGAACTACAGCGTTTCCTCCGGATGGAATGACGCCCGCGTCAATTGGTTGCCCTACCTCGTTCCCACCATCTTCCTTGTTCGTAATATGCACGAAAAAGTGCTTCGCGCTACCGAAGAAGTTATGCTCAATAATGGTGCCGCCTTTAGTACAGTTGTCTGTCATTCCATTAATTGAAGTGGCGAGGCTGATATGGGGGATAGCTAAGCAGGTAATTGCTAAAGCCCAAGAGAGAAGACCGAACGAGTGTCGATTTCCTTGTAGATCGAATGCTGGTTGTTTGTTTGCGTGATTCATAATATTTCCCTCCCGCAAGGGTTAGTGACAGCCGCCTGAAGAACCTCTGATCTGGTCGCTTGCTGTCTGACGGCAGTCAAGCCGTTCCGATCATCACGTAATCGGCAAGTCAATTCTTTGAATCGCTGCTCGTTGTCATTTGCTGCTCGCAGACGCTCTGATCTGATCAACCGCATTTCCCGGATTGCAGGCACAAGTCACCTGTCGTAGCGAGCAATCTTCGTCGCGCCTTCCATAGGTTCGTGAGCGCAAACACAGTGACGATCTGATTTCTTGACGAGTCCCTTGTAGCGTACCTTGTCAGGTTAGCTGGGCGTCGGATGCACTCGGCGCAGCGTAATGGGAAGACATAGTGTCCCCGCGACATTGGCCTTGGCGTTAGGATCGATCCGCGCTGAAATGGAAGCTTTCTGCGTCGTTTGAATTCACTTTGTCCGGGGCTTGTCTGGCGCTGACGCGCTGCTGATAACGGCTGGCAGACCCGCCGACGAGACGCCTGAACATGCTCCCGAAATGCGACAGCTCGTTGAAGCCGACGGCATAGGCGACTTGGGGTGCGCACGTGCCCGGCGGACCTGATCAGTTGGGAAGACAGACTGTCGGCGAGCCATCCACGCGGCTCGCCGTCGAACGCCAAGCGCGCCAATGCACCGAGCACGCGTGAGAAGGTCTCATCGGATATCGGCTTGGCCCGGTAGTCCCCGACCCTGCGGCGGTAGACCCACGCCGCGGGGGCTTCGGGCGTCCAAATTTAATTATTTCTGTCCCCCTTTCCTGCCTGGTGACGCTCCCAGTGGGTTCCCAGCAGGAAGACCAGACCAATACCCCACAAGAGAATTGTCGGCGGCTCGGGAACCGATTCGGCGACAGCGGCCTGGAGAATCTCCCGGCCGTTGCCGATGTCTACGAATCCATTCTGGAAATAGGTCCAGACATGGCGATCGTCGATGACCCCCTGTTCCGCCGCTGTTGTCGCTGCGCCGTGCTGATACGGATCGTCGCGGTAGGAGAACAGGTGAATGTTGTCCCAGGAGAGCAGCCCCTCCACAACAACCCAGTGAGTATCGGTCATGAACTCGACGTCTTGTCCTTGCGCCATCTGGCTTTCAATCCAGTCCCAGGTGAGGGGAGTCTTGTTCGGTAGCGTCGCACCGCCGGCGTAATGGACGTCCACGGGTAGTTTATGGTCTGAGACGAACTGTTCCTTGCCTTGGAGTTCTTTATCATCCCAGTTGCCGTTATTTTTGTTCATCATGTTTGCTGCCAGTTCCGTCTGTGTTTGCAGCAGGGTCTGGGTCAGACCGAGGTTGTTTTGGTCGTTCAACCAGTGCAGGCTGTTGGTTGCGGCCCCGGGACCGCACCAATTTTTCTCTTGGGTGACGTTCGGCATGTCCACGTGCCAGTCGGCTGTCAGCCCAGTGAAGGGGACATTCCAGTTGAGGTTGCCGTTATCAGGCGCGCCCTGGGTTGTGACGCCGGACGGAACCCCGCTGTTGATGATGTTCTGAGTCGAACCAAGGCTAAACAACCCCGTGGCGTCGAACATCGTCGGGGCGCCAGATGCCGGCGCCGATGTAATCGCGTACCCTACATTGAGCGACGAGACTGAGGTTCCGCGCGGGGTGCCAAGGTCAAAATAGCTGACGCTGGTGAACTGGCTCGTTCCTGTCAGGCCGGTGGGCAGCAACGGATGGTTCTGCACAATCCAGCGGGCGTCCGGTGTCCCGGGATTGGCGACAATGTTGACCCATTGCAGGCTGCTACCTTGGTCGTAGGCAATGTCGAACTCCCCCCACTCCGAGTTCGGAATGACCAAGGCGCCGTCTTGGAAAAAATCCACCTGGTTGAAGCTCAGTACCGGAGTGGCATTGCCAAGAGGCGACACCAGGAGCGACACCACTGCCGCAATCACGCAAATCAAGGCAGTCCTGATCCGGGACATCGTCTCGATCCCCGTCGCTAGACGGCTCAGTACCGTGGATCGGTACTCCAGGCGTTGCGTTGCAAGCGGTGAGGATGTTGTGTGCTTAGCAGTGGCGGATTCCATAGCCAAACCTCCTGCGCAAAGTGCTTCCTGAGCGGCCCAGTGTTCTCCGGAGGCTGTTTGGTGTGAGTCACGCTGCCACAGGCAACGCAGCCTGTCGCCAATCGCAGGTGGCTTCGGCTTCCGCCGACGGGACACTCCCGATCGGCTCCGGCAATCGCCGGTGATCGGTGACGCTGACGATATTGTCCTCGCGTATGGGAGCGGAACTCGCTACCACGAATCGTGCCGCGCACTCTCAACCTTCGCAGCGTAATGAGAACGAGAGCATCCCGCGGCACATGGCCCGGGCGTTAGGATCGATCCGCGCCCAAGTGGGAGTTTTCTGCGCGTGTCGATTCACCTCGTCCCGATCCCGTCGGTGGGCTGACGCGCTGGTGGTACCGGGTGGCCGGCTCGCCGACGAGGCGCCGGAACATGCGCCCGAAATGCGACAGGTCGTTGAAGCCGACGGCATAGGCGACCTGCGAGATGGACGCGCTTGGTTCGGCCAGGAAGTCGCGTGCCATCGCGATCCGGTAGTTCAGCAGGA
>JBOHYO010000047.1:0-2637 GCA_050737935.1 Rhodanobacteraceae bacterium | reverse complement strand
CAAGCGGATTTCTTCGAAGATCGCCAATGGCGTGCGTTCGCGGATGCTGCGCGATGCGACGCCCGACACCGGCTGTGGCCTGAAACTGTTCGAGCGTGAAACCTTTCTCGCCCTGCCCTACTTCGATCACATGCACCGCTACCTGCCGGCGCTGGTGAAACGCGCCGGCTTCGAGAGCGTCAGCATTCCGGTCGGACACCGCCCGCGCACACGCGGCGTGTCCAAGTACGGAATGCTGGACCGGCTATGGGTCGGCCTCGCCGACCTGCGCGGCGTCGCATGGCTGATGCGCCGCGCAAAGGTCACCGACGTCGAGGAAGTCTGAGTCTCCCGCATCCTCTGGTGGCGATGGAGCGCGAGACGTGGAAGCCCTCCCCTTCAAGGGGAGTGGGTGAGGATGGGTTGGCTGTTGCGGTGAGTGAAGATCCGGAACCCATCCCCCTCCCGGCCTCTCCCTTGAAGGAGGAGGAGAAAATCGCGTGCCCTGCGCTCTTGCCAATCGACGGGGTTCGTTTTGCTGCACCCGCCCTGCGCGCTAGGATTCCAGAATCGCAGATTGCTTTGCTGCCACCTCGCATTATTGATGACCGTATCCGCTCGCACCGTCGCACCCACCCCGCCTGACGCAGCCGCGCAGGCACGAACGGTTCTGCGCGACGTGTTCGGCTACAACGCCTTTCGCGACCGCCAGCAGGTCATCATCGAACAGCTTGTGCACGGCGGCGATGCGCTGGTGTTGATGCCGACCGGCGGCGGCAAGTCGCTGTGTTACCAGATTCCCGCGTTGCTGCGGGACGGCACCGCCATCGTGGTCTCGCCGCTGATCGCACTGATGCAGGATCAAGTGGAAGCGCTGCTCCAGCTCGGGGTGGCGGCGGCGTTCCTCAATTCCAGCCTTGATGCGCGGGCGCAGGCGGATGTCGAGCGGCGCTTCCTCGGCGGCGGGTTGAAACTCCTGTACGTGGCGCCCGAGCGATTGCTCACGGGGCGTTTCCTGGACCTGCTCGAGCGCGCGAAGGTGTCGCTGTTCGCCATCGACGAAGCCCACTGCGTGTCGCAATGGGGCCACGATTTTCGTCCCGAGTACCGCGAACTCACGGTGCTGCACCATCGCTTTCCCGGCGTCCCGCGCATCGCCCTGACCGCGACGGCCGACACCCCCACCCGGTGCGAAATCGTCGAACGCCTGGCGCTCGGCCAGGCCCGGCAGTTCATCTCCAGCTTCGACCGGCCCAACATCCGCTATCACGTCGCGCAGCGGGACCAGCCGCGCCAGCAATTGAAGGCGTTCCTGGCCGGACACCAGGGCGAATCGGGGATCGTCTATTGCCTGTCCCGGCGCAAGGCCGAGGACACCGCCGCGTGGCTGGTCGAACAGCACATCCACGCACTGCCGTACCACGCCGGGCTCGACGCGGCCACGCGCACCGCCAACCAGCAGCGATTCCTGCGCGAGGACGGCATCGTCGTGTGCGCGACCATCGCCTTCGGCATGGGCATCGACAAACCGGACGTGCGCTTCGTGGCCCACCTGGACTTGCCGAAAAGCCTCGAAGGCTATTACCAGGAAACCGGGCGCGCCGGTCGCGACGGCCTCCCCGCTGACGCCTGGATGACCTACGGGCTGAGCGATCTCGTCACACTGGCGCAATTCATCCAGCAGTCCGACGCCGGCGAAGCGCGCAAGCGGCTGGAACGCGCCAAGCTCGACGCGCTGCTGGCGTTTGCCGAAAGCACCCGCTGCCGTCGCCAGCAACTGCTGGCGTACTTCGGCGAAACCCTCGAGCAACCCTGCGGCAACTGCGACAACTGCCTCGAGCCGCCGCCCACCTGGGATGCCACGGAGGCCGCGCAGAAGGCGCTGTCATGCGCGTACCGCACCGGCCAGCGGTTCGGCGTCGGCTATCTGATCGACGTGTTGCTGGGCAAGGACAACGAACGCATCCAGGCGCAGGGCCACGATCGTCTTTCCGTACACGGCATCGGTGCTGAACTCGACGCGCGGCAATGGCGCGGCGTGTTCCGGCAACTGGTCGCCCGCGGCCTGCTGAGCCCCGACCTCGAAGGCTACGGCAGCTTGCGCCTGACCGCGGCGGCGCACCCGGTCCTGCGCGGCGAGGAAACCGTCCACCTGCGCCAGGAACCGGACCGCGCGCAGCGCCGCGCCAGTCGTCGCGCCAGCACCTCCGGCAACCGCCGCAGCCTCGACATCGCTCCGCATGAAGAACCGCTGTGGAATGCCTTGCGCGACACCCGCGCGCAACTGGCCAAGGAACAGGGCGTGCCGGCGTACGTGATCTTCCACGACGCCACCTTGTACGCGATGCTGCGCGAGCGCCCGGCCGACCTGGAGGCGCTGGCTGCCATCAGCGGCGTCGGCGCGCGCAAGCTGGAACGCTACGGCACGCGCTTCCTGGCCGTGTTGCGAGACGCCTGATCCTGGTGACACGTCTTGGCACCCCCTTCGCAAGCGAAGGGGGTCGCGCGCAACGCGCGCGGGGGGATGCGAAGCATCGGGGGGTCGCCCCCGAACGCGCGATATGCAAAAGCACATCCCCCTCTCGCGCTCCGCGCGCGTTCGCTTCGCTCCGCCCTTCGTTCCGAACGGGAAGAACAGCACCCCTTCCTGCGGAAGGG
>JBOHYO010000046.1:0-2945 GCA_050737935.1 Rhodanobacteraceae bacterium | reverse complement strand
AGCGTGTGGTCCTCGCTGCCGTGGGTCGTGAGGTAGACGAGCAGGATGTCCTGTTGAAGGTCCATCTTCGACGCCACGGCATCCAACGCATCCTCGAGGTTGGTCCAGCTCGCAAGCGGGCGCGTGGACAGCGACGCCGGATTGTTTTCCAGCACCAGCACGTGGCCCTTTGCGCCGACGCGCTCCGAGAACAGCTTGTCGAAGTATTCGGCCTCGTTGCGGACAACGTTCTGGCTGCCATCGCCGGCGAACACGACGGCGTCGAGGTTCACCTTGCCGGGCGTGCGCGGCTTCAGTCTGGCGATTGCCTTGTCCAGCAGGTCGCCTTGCGTGTACATCACCTGCTCGGGCGTAGGCGCGTCCTGCGGCCAGTCGGCTTCGGTAAGCAATCCGGGTGCGGGCGGCGCGTCGGTCGCCACCGCGGCGCTGGACGTCGATGGCGCGGCACCCGATATGGTCTGCCCAACGCCGGTGGGGCCCCATACCACCGCGGCCCCGATGAGGCAGCCGAGCAGGGCGGCGATGATCGCCGGCACGAAGCGACTCATGCCGGGGCGATCCCCGCAAAATCGCCGACACAGGGATGCGTTTCGCCTGCCGGGCAGTGCGCGGGTGGCCGAAATACGAGGGTGGTCTGCATTCCCGTGTCGCGCGCAGCGTCCAGTTCCGCGACCACGTCGGACAGGAACAAGATTGCGGGCGGCGGCAGTCCGATGCTTTCGGCGATCCGAAGATAAGAGCCGCGTTCGCGCTTGCCGCCGACCTGGGTGTCGAACCAACCGTCGAAGAGCGGGGTGAGATCCCCAGCTTCGCTGTACCGGAAGAACAGCTTCTGCGCCTGTACGGAACCCGACGAATACACGTACAACCGCAAGCCCCGGGCCTTCCATTCGCGCAGCCGGCCCGGCACTTCCGGATAGACATGGGCGCGGTAATCGCCGGCTTCGTAGCCGGCTTTCCAGATCATGCCCTGCAGGGCCTTCAGGGGCGTGGCCTTGCGATCCTCATCGATCCAGCGCAGCAGCGTTTCGACGACGTACCGCGACTGCGGGTCCTCGATGCCGGCTTCCCGCGACGTTGCGTCGAGCCAGCGCTGCACCTCGGGATCGCCGCGATGCGCCTCGATGAATCGCGGCAGGTGCGCCCGCGCGTAGGGAAACAGCACGTCCTTGACGAACGTGATTGCGCTGGTGGTGCCCTCGATGTCCGTGAGCACCGCACCGACGCCGCTTGCCCGCGCCTCGATCATGCGGCGCCGCCCGGGCGCGGCGTCTCGACATGTTCGGAGTAGGCGCTTTCGATATCACGCTTTACGCCGATGGGATCAGTGATCCAACGCAGTGCCATCGCGGTCTCGCCGCGGCCGGTGATGCGAACATTGCCGAAGCCGAGGATCCGGCCCCAGATACCTTGGCGCAGGTCCACCGTCTCGATCGACGCGAGCCGCAACTCGGTGGTTCGGCGCGAAATGATGCCGGTCTTGCGTACCACCCGGCGGCTGGTTACGGCCTGTTCGATTCCTCGCAGCCACAGCCATTGGTAACCCGCGATCAGGATCGCGATGACCGCTGCGGCGAGCGCGCCCCATTGTGCCCATTGGGTTCCGGCGATCAGCAGCGCCACGACGGCAACGATGCCGAGGGCGATCACGATCCAGAAGCGGACCCATACCAGCCAGTGCAGTCGGAACACCGCGACCACCACCTCGCCCGGCGCCAGCGATTTTTGCAGATACGACATGTGTAACCCCTCACCAACTGATTATGCTCGACTTTCAGTAGCCTTGGTCTCTTCTCCCTCCGGGAGAGCGGCCGTAGGCCGAACGCGTAGCGCTCCCCGACAGGGACGGGTGAGGGTCCGCTCTTGCAGTGGCCATGACGTGATCGTTGTGGCCGAGTCGCGCGGTCCCGCACCCTCATCCGGCGCTTCGCGCCACCTTCTCCCGGAGGGAGAAGGGAAAGCTGTCTGAGGCCCCGGAATAATTGGACGCACTGGCCGCGGTTCCGTGACGAGGACAGAAAAATCAGTCCGCAAATAAACGCGAAGAACGTAAACGGAGAACAAATCCCGATCTATTGGTGTTCATTCGCGGACCACTGCTCCTCCTTCAGTTCTGCAGGCGTGGAAACCGCTCCGCAATGCCGTCGCCGGTGAAGTTCGCCACCCAACCCTCGGAGTTCGTGAACAGGCGGATCGCGATGAAGTTCGGGTTGGGTCCCATGTCGAACCAGTGCGGAATGCCGTCGGGTACCCCTATCAGGTCGCCGGCCTCGCAGAGCACGTCGTAGATCCGCTCGCCGATGTGCAGGGTGAACTGGCCCTGGCCCGCGACGAAGAAACGCACCTCGTCCTCGGAGTGGGTGTGCTCCGACAGGAACTTCTGGCGCATGGCGTCCTTCTGCGGGTGATCGGCGGTCAGCGAGATCACGTCCACCGCCTGATAGCCTCGTTCCTGCTTCAGCCGCGCGATGTCGTCGGCGTAGGCCGCGATCACCTCGTCCTGGCTGGCGCCGGGAGCGACCGGCTTGTTGGCGGCCCAGCGTTCGAAACGCACGCCGACCTCGTCCAGCGCGTGCGCAATCATGTCGTGGTCGAAGAGGGTGCCGATCGGGCGGGCGGGCTCGCGCTGGTCGTACACGCGCAGGCGACTCATCAAGTGCCTCCGAGACGTTTCAGATCGAGTTCGCAGGCGAGCAGGAACTCGAGGGCTTCAAGGTGGCGACGCGCTTCCGGCATGTCGCGGCCCCAAGTGTAAAGGCCGTGGCCTTCGATGAGGTAGGCGTACAACGGTTTCGACTCGTCCAGCCACGCGGCGACATTCTGCTCGATGTCGGCCATGTCCTGCGAATTGGGAAACACCGGCAAGTCCAGGCGCGTCTCGTGGCTGGTGTATCCGGTCAACGCCTTCTGCAGTTCCCAGCCCTGCAGTTCGATTGCGCCGTCCT